>JAUYAO010000043.1 GCA_030692565.1 Nitrospira sp. | reverse complement strand
GCGACGGCAACGGTGCTGCTTGAGCGTGTGAAAAGCTATTTGATGGAAATCTAAAAATCTGTGTGAGGAAAACCCGATCAAATTTTCCCCACAATGCAGGGTTGCAGGCAAAATTGATGAGAAGACCGACAGGCTGCTAGGACTGTTCCTACTATGATCAGCACGAAATAAGGAACGGCGGGCTGTGTGTTCTTGAACTTTAAAAACAGATACACAAAGCCAACATAACCAGCCATGGATATCAGGCCCATCTGTATGCGCACGCCGTTCCAGAACGTATCGGCGGATACCATTCCTTCAGGAAGCTCATAGGTGAACGTAAGAAACTTGAGGGCAATCTTCAAACCGGCGCCCGCCAGCAGCCTTTCGACCAGATACACCGGCACGGCAACCAAAATATATCGCTGCCAGTTGAATTTCTATATGACGGCTTGAAAGGTCGCAGTCAGGAAAACTGCAAAGGCCATATTCCCCAGGCCAAAGCTGGTCACGCCCACGGCCAACACCGGCGCCAGGCCTGCCGCGATTTCCGGCCAGCCGATATAGTTGCCAGGCCTGATCCAGGCATTGAGCCAGCCGATCAAGCAGGCAACGCGACGGTGGCCAACCCCACCTTGATGGGATACTTGGACATCATGGCGATGCCCACCGTCAATGGAATAGCCATTGACCCAGCGATCAATCCGGCTGCGACATCGCGACCAGCGTATTGTGCCTGAAAATCAGCTGATCCAGGTATGGTAACCGGCCCTGTATTTACAGGCATCTCGTCCCTTGTACTGTTTGTATCTTTGGGTTCGTGTGACGATACAGTTCTTTCTTTTTCACGAGTTGTCATCGGTAGTGTCTCAACATCATTCGCACAGATTGAACTGGTTGATAAAGTCCGGCAACATGCGTTCTACTTCCGAGGGGAAAAGTAGTTGATCTAAGGAAGGTCTGAATAATTCCCGATTTCTATCAACCAGCGTACGAAACGCAGGGAATCTGGTTGGTTCCTGACCAGAACTTCGAATTAATCAGACCTTCCCTAAGAGAATTCGCTCGAAGATCGTCAGGCTCTCTTCAGGGTTTTGGCCAGGCTGGCGGAGAGGGTGCCAGGCGCTTCTTGACGATGCGCCCCCGGCGCGTAGATGGACATCGCGATCCAGATTTGTGTTGTGCGGCGTTCTCTTCGGTGCCAAAGCGCGCCTTGAAACGAAGAAGCTGCTTGATCCACTTGAGGAACAACTCGATCTGCCAGCGCAGCCGGTAGCGCTTCGTAATCGTGAGTGCTGCTGTGTATCGGTGTAGGGCATCGGCTTGTCCTTCGTCTATATCATGCTGTTCACAACTCCCGCTGCGGTCCTCATATCTCATATACATACAGCTACATACAGCAAGAAGAAGGCCGCGACACGGTATTCCTTCAATGGTGGAATGTAACCTTCTCGTGAATAAGGAGAAACCGTGCACCGGCGTTGCCGAACGACTCGTAAGCACAGAGCCACATGCTCAAGTGCAAGTGCATAGACACACGCTCGTGCGGGCCTACACGCGGGCGCAGTCACGACAATCTGTCGTGCAGGGAAAGACCACAGATTGGGAGATCGGGAAAAAGGGAGTAGGCCGCACGAAACCGAGCGGTTACATGTGTCCGAGCTTGCGGAGGGTTTCCATCCCGCGGCCTTCGTCTTGCGCCCGCCCGGAACGCTCAGCGATCGTCGTGGTCCGCAATTCCGTGATGATCTGCGGAATGGTGATGGCGCACGACGATACCGTCCCTGTGCAGGGCACGCAACCGAGGCTTCGATAGCGGGTACCGTTGCCTCGGTCGAAGTAGAGGTTGGGCAAAGGAATCTGCTCCAGTTCGAGGTATTCCCAAATATTGAGTTCGGTCCAGTCGAGGAGGGGATGTACGCGAACGTGTGAACCGGCGGGAAATGTGGTCTTATATTGATCCCAGAGTTCAGGCGGCTGATCGCGAAAATCCCATTCTCCGTGTTTGTCGCGGAGCGAGAAGTACCGCTCTTTCGCCCGCGTGCCTTCCTCGTCCGCGCGAATGCCGAGGATGACGGCGGTCCACCCGTGCTGGGCAATGGTCTGTTTGAGCGCCTCGATCTTTAGGGCCGAGCAGCAGGCGACGCGTCCGACCGTGTGGTTCATGCCGGCGGCCAGCGCCTCGCGGTTCTGGCCGACGACCAGATCGAGCCGCCATTCGCGGCAGAGCCGGTCCCGATAGTCGATCAACTCGGGCATCTCGTAACCGGTATCGATGTGGACGAGCGGAAACGGCACGTGGCCAAAGAACGCTTTCCGCGCCAGCCAGAGCAGCACCGTCGAGTCCTTGCCCATCGACCAGAGCATGGCGAGATGGTCGAAGTGTTTGTAGGCTTCACGAATAATATAGACGCTTTGGTCTTCGAGTTGGCGCAAGTGGTTCATTTGCTATTCCCCAGTTCTTCTCCCGCTCGTCTCATCGATGCGAGCCACGTTTTGACACCTGGCGCAACGCGATGCCATCGCTCACCGTCACATGCGACTCGCTGAAACCTCGGAGCAGCTGCCATCGAACCGCGCACGCCGGTTCCCCGGTAGTCCGAAACACAGCGGAGCGAGTTGCATCATGAGCTTGTACTCGTAGTACAATCAGTGCACGCAAAACTCCAGAAAGGTCAGCGGGAAATCATGCCGCTCAGCGAGCTGCCGTTCATACTCGGTATAGAGACAGGCGAGGTAGCCGCCACAGTAATCCGGCGTGACACCACGGTCGGCAAAGGTCTGCCGAACCGCCTCATGATCGATCCGGCGCGTCACGCGTCGAGGGTTCTCCTCCCGAACTTCGCGGGCGATGCTCGCCGGGATCTCCCTCGGCACATCCAGCCCGGTCTGCTTGCGCATCCACTCGGCGATGGTCCACTCCGCTCGCGACATGTCTCCGATGCGCGTCATAGTGTCAGCTCTGCACGAGCTCGGTTACTCACGGGCGTCGAGGGTCTCTTCCATGACGACCGCTTCCGCGGCGAACTAGTCTCACAGGTCATGCCCTTCCCGCTGCCCTTCCCGCTTCCACAACTCATGGGCTTTCTTCGTAATCTGTCCCACATCCCGTCGGGGAGCTCGACTGGTTGCTTCGTCGTTGCTCCGGCGAGAGTCGCACGGGTCTGCGAGGCGCCGCGCTTCTTCTCTGTCCCCTTCGGATTCATCAGGCCCTTGGTTCGAACGCTGGCTGGAGGTAGACAGGGTAGGAGGCTTCAGAGGAACCTTCGTAGTCCTGTCGAACCCAGGCTAGGGCCCCTTGAGAACCATGATTTCCTGGGCCATTGCCAGGAACGCCCACAGGGCAGTACCGTCTCCCTGAAACGCATGAATTAGTGCTAGGACTGTGACATGATCGCCTTCTGAAACAGTCCTGACAGCTCCGGGGCGACCACAGACTCCACGAACTGCTACCTCGATAGAACCCGTCTGGTCCTCAAGCGTAAAACGATATGAGTCATACTGCTCACACGGAGACCCATCTTCCCAGACTGTGGGAAGCCCGGCCTGAAGCGTACGGACCGTTCCCTGTAGGGTGACCGAATGAAGATGATAAGACATGCCTGACCTCAGAACACTGTGGATCGGTAGAGAATCATTGGCAGCAACTACTTCTCCAACCCATACCACAATCATTAACATTAGCGGCGTGAGGGTTCTTGTTTTGTGATCACCCAGATTGGACTCCATCATGTTCCCAAGCTCTTATCGTGACGGATGAGGAGTCTGGGCAATACCACCGGCTAGGAGCCTGTCCGAGTATTCAAAAATATGCCAATTTCAGGGGTATCTGAACACCCCTCACCGAAGTGCGATCGTTGATCCTGCGCCAAATGTGCACGTAGAGATTTTGCGAAACCGATTACTCGGACAGGCTCCTAGCATTCCGAATTTCCCAATTCCCCAAATTTGCGGTGCCTCCTGCGACAAACACATTACCGTTTAAAAACAGACTGCACGTAAAACTCAGATCTCGCGAGGCCCAAAAACTTCCGTTTGAGATGAATCCCCCGTTTCCATCGCGAATTTCCCAAGTACCAGCCGAAGCAAGGCCACCACCGATGAACGGGTTTCCATTTGAAAGACGTACTGCGCATTGGCTTGAGCGGCTAGCCCATAACGACCCCTGCGAGACAAACGACCAGAGCATGGCGAGATGGTCGAAGTGCTTATAGGCTTCACGAAGAATATAGACGCTCTGGTCTTCAAGGGCGCGAAGATGCTGCATGGCATTCCTTTGCCCGCCGCCTGCGTTTAGTAGGCGGCGGGACCGGAAAACGTGCGATTCGATACGAGATCCAGCACGTGCAATCCGTCGAACTGGGCCGCCGTCCGGCCGATGGTGATCAGTCCGATCAGCCCCTCCTGTGGAATCCACTCGTCCGCTACCGCAGCCACCTGCGCACCGTCGACGAACACGCTGAGCCGGCCGCGATCGAGATGAATGAAATTGATCCGTTGAACCCGCAGGCTGTGCCAGGGGCGCTGAGCCAATTTGACCGTAATTTCCCCCAGCACCGTCGTGCGGCCATCGAGCACGCGCCTGGAGGTTAACTTGCCCGTCGTGGGATTGAGCGTGACCGCATAGAAATTTCGGTTGTCGCGCACAGCCAGCGCGATCCCGGCTTCGCCGGCTCCGTCCGCCGACAGATCTTGCACTTGCACGGTGACATCCGGAAAGGTGGTGCGGATGCGGTCGGCTAGCAGGAGATGCGCGCACTCACTTGCCACACAAGGGCGATCCTGGACGACCAGGTTGCCCCGCGTGGGGATCTGGCCGTCCGGGAGCACACGCCAGCCGGAGGGCTCCGCTCCAGGCGTGCTCCAGGCCACAAATCCCGCGGGCGGCGCATCGAGCGCGTCCTGGTCGAAGTTCCACTGCCACACGATATCTTGCCGCCGCGGTTTGGCGTGGACTTCGACATTGAGTACATCCGATGCACGAACCGGCGTCGGCAATGTCACCTGCTCGGTGTTCGGCAGCAAGGCTTTCACGACATCGTTCCCGACCAGATAGGGCCAGACGCCGACGGCGCCGGAGACGCGATCGTGCCAGATTTTCGCGGTCTGCAATCGTTCCTGCAGATGCGCCGGTTCGCGAGGCACACGCAGGGCCTCCACCAGGACCAGCGCATAGGCCGCCAGGAGCTTCTCGACGGGAGTCTCCACCTGGCTCAACGCCTGCTCGGCTTCCTGGCGGGCCTGCTCCAGCCACGGATGACCATGGCGCCGCTCCCAGGAGAGCCACTGAATCCGGTCCCAGGCGAGTTCGGATAAGAGCCGGCCGTGCAGCGATCCTCCTGAGGCGGTATCTTTCAGTAGCGCTTCATGCGCCGCGAGCGCGGAGGGGGCATCGTTGTTCCATCGATAGAGCGCGCCGAGCTGCCGCCGCCGTTCGGGGGGCGCCTGTCCGCCGGCTGTCACACGTTCAAACGATTCAATGGCCTGATAGAGGGCCTCCGCTGCCGTGGAGTGACCCATTGCGACCTCGGTGAGCTCCTGGCGCCAGGTCTGCGCCTGAAGGTTCCAGTACAGCTCGGCCAGCCTCGTCGCCACGGCCTCATCCGGTCCTGAGATTCCGCTCTTGGTCAGACCCTCCCGAAGAAATGTCTGGAGCCGATCGTCGGCAATGACGGTGTGCAGCGCCGGATCGGCTTGATCGATGAGCGTGAGCCTGGTCAGCAGCCTCGCTCGTTCGGTAGAGCGCGGCATCTGTTCGGCGCGGGCCAGCCCGGCGGCAAAGGCTTGGTTCGCGTCCTTCCTGTCCCACCAGCGAGCGGAACCCAGGACAAGCCCGCCGGCCCCCAAGCGACTCTTCACCTCATCGTTCTGCCGCCCACCGGGATCGGCTGATTGCGGAAGACGCCCGTAGTGAATGCCGACCTGCACCGGGGCACCGGAAAGGGCCTCGTTGACGACGGCCTGATCGACTGGATATCCCAGCTTTCGCAATCCTGAAACCACCACGAAGCGGACCGTCACTTCCCTGACAGGACCGTACCGGCGCAGGACGCCGCTGGCCCACCACACCTCTCCGGGGCGCAGCGCGAGGGGAGCCGTCAGCGGATCCGGGTAGGATACCCGAACCTCGACGGTATGGCCGGAAACCCGTACCGGCTCTTGGCCCGTGAGATTGTTCAACGCGAACGGCCTGACGGGCGAGGCGTTGAGGACCTCAAGGACGGGGCCTGGTCCCCCATCTTTGCCGATCACGGCAGGGGAGACGACGACCGCCGGCATATAGTCCTTCCAGTAATCGGCATGACGATGCGTTTCGGACAGCAAGCCGAAACCGACCCCCCGCCCCCCCGTCTCGAAGATTCCGGTTTCCGGTTGATCCTGGACTAATTCACGATGGGCTTTCAGCGTGTCGTCCCAGCAGGTCCTGTCGGTTTGCTCAGATGCGCCTCGTTGGCGTCTGAGTGTCAAGCAGCCCAGATCGAGCGCAGCCCACTCCGCCACCCGGTTACCGGCGAGCGCCGCACCATATTGCGACACCATGCGAGCCGGGCCGCTCTGTCCGGACGTTGTCGGCTTGGCCCCAATGGCCGCCGATCCGTCGTGAGCCAGTGTCGGCCCGACCATTGCCAGCATCACGAACAACCATTTCGTCAAGCGATGTTGCATTCCCATAGTGCCTCTCTGTTCCTTGTTCATGGAGCGAGGGGATACTCCGGTTGTCCCCCATGCGGGTAGGTCCGCTTGCAGCGCACGATCAAGGTTGCGGTGCCCCGTCCGTCCACGCATTGATTGAGCGACGAGGCATACGCTACCATTCCCTCCGGCGTCACCTCAAAGGGAAAGTCGAACGTAAAACTGATAAATTTGTAATGCCCCGGCTGTAACTGAAGCACGCGAGGCTCCGACGTCCGATAGGCATCGGACGTTTCAATATCGGAGGTCCAAATCGAGGGCGTCACGCCCGGCACCTGCCACCAACTCTGCGACACAATCGAGGTGGCATTGATGGTGATGGGGTATTGAATTGCCGATGGCTCGCGCGATTCGGCAATGGCGGCGGACCCCATCCACGCAGTCCATGCGACAACGGCGCAACCCAGGATCATGCGCCGGATTTGTGGAGCGAGATACGATCTGTACTCGGAAGAGGTCATGAGTCCTCACCGTCCCTTCGTTGGAATAACGGAGACAACACTGGTGTCGCGAAAGATCTCCTCGACTGCACGGCTGTCCCACTCGGTATGGGTCTCAAGTTGAAGCGCCCGCAATACGGTGGCTCCGGTATCGACAAGGGAGACGGACTGACGAATCGCATGTCCGCTCTTGATCCCGGCGCCGGAGGCAATCCATGGGACGAGCGATGAGACTGTCGTGGATTGGCTCGGCGCCGCGCCGGTTCCACTTAAGGACGTGACGAGCACCGTGGTGCGCGTGAGCAGTCCGTGTTCTTTGAAGATCTCCAGCACCGACCCCATGGCCCGATCCACCGACCGGAGCGCCGCGCGGTAGTCCGTCGAGGTCCAGCCCTGCGCGACACCGGCGCGCCCTCCATCCGGCAGATGCACCACGAGGAGATGCGGCAGCGCCAGAATCGCATGCCCGTATCCGTGCCCGCTCGCGGCCTTCTTGAAATACTGCTTGATGTAGGAGACGAGCCGCTCAGGACTGCACTCAGGCTTGAGCGGCCCGCACATCTGGTAATCCGTATAGGGTTCCGGTTTTGCCAGCTGGTACAGCGATTCGTCCATGAAAAAGATGGCGCTGTCTCGTCCGCCGCTGAGGTCGAGATAATCGAAGACCGTCGGAGGCCGGGGATAGCCTCGGCTGAATTCAAACGCGTCCCAGGTGATGCCGTGTTTTTCAACCGGCAGTCCGGTGAGGAGGGAGGCCATCGCGGGCAGCCGGAGAGGGGGCGTGACGGTCTTGGCCGACCACGTCGCCGATCCCTGGTTCACCAGCCGACTTAACACCGGCATCGGCCCCGCCTTGAGTGCCGGTTGATCGATGCCCTCCAGCACAAACAGAATCACATGCTCAGGAACCGTCTGTTCCGACGAAGATGAAGGTGTCGCGGGAACGGCGTGAGCCGTCGCTGCCCAGGCAGACGCACCGGTCAGAAGCAAGGCGATGACGAAGGACATAGTCTTCATGGGCCGCTCTCTCCCTGGTTATTGCCGAAAGCTACTGCAAAGAGAGTTCCGCAGTCTGCTCAGAGTCAGCAGTGTGCGGAGGATTGAGTAACTCCGCACAGCGATTCACGAATCTGTCAGTGGACCGCTCATCCACTGACAGGAACCGGATGAGCCATCTCCTATGTCGCCGGTGATGCCGTGCGTGGAGGCACGTTGCGCCCGGTGGTCGTGTGTGGCCGCACGGCACAGCGTTCTGTGTGAAGCGTGGCTTGTCGAGTTGATCTGGTTCATCTGGTTTGTTTTGTTCAACGAGTCGGCCTTGTTCAACCAAACACACGAGACAGACCAAATAAACGAGAGAAACCAGCGGCTGCTCCCCCTTCACGAGGCTCGCTTCACGAGTCACGGCCTGTGAATGACGGCGGACTTTTTCCGCATCCTGACAGGGCGCGTACGCGATCGTGCAATGAGTCTACGCTGCTCCTCAGAAATATTGGGTAATGCCGAACGGAACGAGCGAGTTCGGTGTCGGGGCCGGCAACTGGGCGAAGTCCACACGCAGCAATGTGTTCGAAAGAAACCTCGGCACCACTCTGAAGCCGGCCCCGATATTCACGGCGCCACGCCAACTGCGCAGCTGACCTTGGTCAGTGAAGCGTTGGAAGGCGCCGGCATCTGAAAAGACGACTCCTTGGAGCGCCCAGCGTGCCGCGAGCTGGATCGCGTGGCGCAGTTCAAGGTTGCTATAGGTCTGCGCCCGGTTTCGAAACAGATTGTCCGACAGTCCCCGGACTCCGGCGATACTGCCGAGGAGGACGCTGTGGTTGGGATTGCCCCTGTTGACCGCTTCGGCGACGCCGTTGATCATGAGCACCGGCGTCGAGGCGAGGGGGATGCCTTGCAGGTAGCGAAGACGCGCTTCATGGCGATTCTGGTTGGCGCCTAGAAAGTAGCCGGGGCGGAATTCCGCTGAGACATGGTCCCACGTCACTTCGGGCGCGAGGCCGACAAAGTATCCGTTGGAGGGATGCGGTCCTTTCGCGTCTTCGACGGTCTCCTGATACGCTCTCAGAACGGCTTCGTATCGCAACGGCGATCCGTAGAGGCAAGGACCTTTGAGTTCATATTCTCCTCCAAGGCACCGGCGATCCCAGGCCGCCTGTGAATCGGAAAATCTGATGCCGTTCGCATTGTACGAGGCCTCTGCTTCCTGAGCCCACCGGATGGGGTGGAAACTGTGCTGGGAGAGCCACCGGTCAACGTTGGTGCTCCGCTGGCTATAGCTCAATTGACCGCCAAGCTGGGTTCCTGTCCCGCCGATGTTGTATTCCACCAGGCCGGCGGTAGCGCTGAGATCTGGCAGACTGCTCCCTGTCGAAAAGTTGAGGATCGGTGCCAGGGTGAACTTTTCCAGCACCTCCACCGTCAACATCCGATCCCCGACGGCGACCACGACACAGTCGAAGAGGCTGCGGTTGCGGATACGGCGTTCAAATTCCTGCAGTTCGGTCCGAGTAAACCGGCCAGGGACTGTGCGAGGGAGCAGCCCCAGAATGGTGCCTTCTTGCGTGCGACGAAGACCATGAATGATGACCGCTCAATCTCGATCTCATTGCGGACCATGATCGCGCCAGCGGAACTGGCCGCATCGTGATGCCCGCCCGACCCCGATCCATAACCGGGCGTGGTGGAAACGCTGACCGCGAGCAAGCCAAAGACCATTCGCCTGATCATTTCGAGATGAGTCATAAGAGTCTACCGTCCCTTCGTCGGAATAGCGGAGATGGCGTCGGCGTCGCGAAAGATCTCCTCGATCACACGGCTGTCCCATTCCATATGGGTCTCGAGCCCGAGGGTCCGCATCACCGTCGCGCCCGTATCGATAATGGAAATCGGCTGATGGATGGGGTGACCTGCCTTGATCCCAGCCCCGAAGGCAATCCATGGGACGAGCGATGAGACTGTCGTGGATTGCCCCCTGTGCCACGCCGGTTCCACTTACTGTAAGGACGTGACAAAGACCGTGGTGCGTGTGAGCAGACCCTGTTCTTTCAAGATCTCCAGCACCGCTCCCATCGCTCGATCCACCGCCCGGCGCGCCGTGCGATAGTCCTTCGAGGTCCAGCCCTGTGCGGCGCCGGCGCGCCCTCCATCCAGCAGATGAACCACAAGGAGATGAGGCGCCGGGAGGGAGGGTCTTACATGGTGAGCGAGCGGGCATCCTCCAATTGGTACTGCCCTCGGACGACCATGGGATAGAGAGAAAAGATGGGGGTGTGGGCGGGCACCAGGGCGCTGGTGATACCCGGGAGCAGTTGCAGGTGCAAGTTGATGAAATTAAAACTAAGCCCTTCCTGCCACAGCTGCCGTCCTGCTCCGGCGTAGGCCCCGATCTTTTCCGTGGTGTAGGTCCGTGTCAGCAGGCCGGCACCGCCCTGCAGCCCGTATTCATGCAGGTCGGGGGCACCCTGGAGGAGCAAATTGACGGCGGTCGCGTCGAACCAGACTTTGATGTTGCAGCCGATTTGCACGTATGGGCCGAGGGTGTTTGTGCCGTCGAGAAAGGCCCGGGGAAGTCCGATCTCGAAGGGGAGATCCGGGGACATGGCACGGTTCACCGTGCCCACGTTCGGGTTGTCCATCGGCGCGGCGGACACGAAGAGGAGATGCGGGTCGGTCATCTCCACATCGAGGACCTGATCGTCGTAGAAGCTGACCAGCCTGCCCATTTCATACCGCAGCGGAAACGAATATCCCATTTTCACGTACCAGATGCGGACGCCGGCATCGAGAGGGTCCTCCGGGGAGCGGCTGATCTTGAGGTCGAACGGCAGCATGATGTGCCAGGCTCCGGTCCTGGCCTGCATGAAGGGGGCGCACGCGCCGGGAAATTCCTTGTGCACGGTGGGATTGTCCGGCTCGAAGGTCCTGATCTGGCTGGTGAAGTGCTGGGCGATCTTCGCTTCCTTGGACAGGCGATATTTCCGTTGAAAGTAGTCCGTAGCCAGCTGTTGGGCAATCGAGAAGAAGTAATCCGGCATGTCGGTCTCGATTACGATCCGCTGTTGAGTTGCGACGGCCTGGTCGCCTCCAGGACGGTGCGGCTTCAACGCGGCGGTATAGAAGTCGAGTTCGGTGGTGAGGCGCTGGATGTCCTGCTGAATCTGCCTGGCGAGGGCCGCATCGTGGAAGCGGGTTCTCGGGAGCAGCTCGAAGGCTTTGCGGAGGCAATCCAGCTTGTGGCCGTACCGCTTCGGCTCATCGGCGAAGGCGTCGGCGGTCGCCATCATCAGGTTGAACTGCTCTTCCGGCGTCAGGCCAGCCCCGGCAAAGCTATGGTCCTTGATGAAGGTGAATGCCATCGGGCCGAACGATTCGGCTTTACGGATGCAGAGCGTAAGAAGGAAGTTGTAATGCGCTCGTGCTTCTTCAGGGGTCATGTGGTGCTCCTCGTAAGGTTATGATTCTACTTTGAGGGTTTCTGCCTGGGCAAGATGCGGCCTCCAGCGAATACGATTTCCAGGGTGGCGCCATCCATGGGCCGCAGTGGCGAAAAGCCGATCGATGACAAGTTTTTCTGAACAGGTCTCTCGAGGAAGGGAGGGGTCAGAACCGATCGGCCGTGCGCAGAATGCGCGCCGCGGCGAAGGCGGCGCCAAAGCCGTTATCGATGTTGCAGACCGTAATCCCGGAGGCACAGCTCGTGAGCATGCAGGCCAGCGCCGTCACCCCGCCGAATGCAGCCCCATATCCGACCGACGTCGGGACCGCGATCACCGGGATTGAGACCAGCCCACCCACCGCACTGGGCAGCGCCCCTTCCATGCCCGCCACCACAATCGCCAGGGCAGTCCGGTCAAAGAGCTCGCGGCGGTCGAGGAGCCGGTGAATGCCCGCGACCCCCACGTCATAGAGGCGTTCGACGCGAATGCCCAGCAGGCGCAGCGTCTCGGCGCATTCCTCCGCCACCGGCACATCGGCCGTGCCTGCGCAGACGAGCGCGACAGGGAGCTTGCCGAGCGGCGCAATCGGCGCCTGCTCCCAGGTCGCCGTGCGCGCGAGTTCGTGATAGTTCAGCAAGGGCAGTGTCTGTGTCACCGTGACCGCTTTTTCCCGATCGAGCCGCGTGATCAGCACGTTCTGGCCTGCCCGCGCAAGTTCCTCCGCGATCCCCACGATCTGCTCCGCGGTCTTCCCCAATCCGAAGATGACCTCAGGCGTCCCTTGTCGCAGTGCGCGATGGTGGTCGACCATGGCATAGCCGAGGTCGGCGAACGGGAGATCCTTCAACTCGCGCAGCGCGTCCTCAAGACTCACGCCACCGGCACGGACACGTTCAAGGAGGTTGTGCAGTTGGAGTATATCCATGATCAGGGGTTGCAGCGGTCACACTCGAACGGCGTAGCGGTCACCCGGCGCAGGGCGCTCGTCTCGATCATCTGTAGACGAGTCAATCTAGATAATGGACTGTTTAACGTGGGCGGACCAGGAGCATAGATGCGTCCACCTTGGCGACCAATTGCTCGGCTACTGAGCCGAGCACCAGACGGTCCAATCCGCGACGATTTGCCGTTCCCACTACCAAGCAAGTCGGCCCCATTCGTTGGCCGCATCGGTAATGGCTTCTGTAATACCAGTTAAGCCATATTCTGCTTGAGCTTGCAGTAAACGGGTTTCCAGGTTCAACCCATTCTTCACAGCAGCCTTAGCCTGCTCCCATAGTTCTATGCCTGCCTGCTGATCAGCATCGTCTGAATCGGCAACAGCATAGACGATGCACAGCGTGCCATGACAGGAGGTGGCAATGTTCTCCGCTTCCTTTAGTGCTTCCAGCGAAATCTCGCTTCCGTCGATAGCAACCATAATTTTCTTGAACATAATGGTGCTCCTTCCTGGATATGTGATTTTCGTCGAAGGACACGGAAATCTGCCTCCCTGTCCTCAGATGTCTGCGGCGTTATCAGTGTGAACCAGGTCGGCGCTAGCTTACATTGCTGCCGTTCCTTTTGAGGTCATCAATGTACCTTTTCACAATATCCCTTCCAGGCATTTTATCGAGATTGGCATACATCATATAATGGACAATGCCGTGCACCGCCAGGGCAATCAGCAAGCCCTCGAAAATCCCCACCCTGAAGACCAGCACGCCGCATAAAATAGCCAGGATCATGGCATAGGGGCCGTGATGGGTCACATGGACGAGTCCCTCAATCATCTTCCAGCCCGTGAATATCATGATCCCCGCCAAGGCAAACTTCGGAAGATAGGCCAGGTATTCGACATTGAATGTAAAGAAGGTCACCACGCAACCAATAATCAGGACGGAAAACTTGGTATGGGCTCCAGCCAGCGCATTGGTGGTGCTTTTGGCCAGCCCGTCCAGATTGGTCATGCCGCCGAAGAAGCTCGCCCCCATATTGGCGATCCAAATGGCAAGCAAGCTGTTATTGCTGTTGCACTTGCGCTTGAGCGGGTCGATTTTTTCAATCGCCGCGTTGCTCATCACCTGCTCGATCACATCAATCGCCGCCAACAACAAGGCGAATCCGATCATATAGACCACGGTTAACGCACTGTCAAAATGCAGGATCGGCCACGCGAGCTTGAGGTTCATATCGTTGACGGAGAGCATGGGCACCGACACGAGTTGCGCGAGCACTGCGCCGCCGATGATCAGCACGAAATAGGGCACGGCAGGTTGCGTCTTCTTGAATTTTAAAAACAGTAAGACAAAACCGACATACCCGATCAGGGAGATGGCGGCCATCTGGATGCGCGCGCCGTTCCAGAATGTATCGACAGATTCCAGCCCCTCGGAAATCTCATAGGTGAAGGTCAGAAATTTGAGGGCGATCTTCAAGCCGACGCCCGCCAGTAATCCTTCGACTAGATACACCGGCACGGCGATCAAAATATATCGCTGCCAATTGAATTTCCAGATGATGGCTTGAAAAGTGGCCGTCAGGAACACGGCGAACGCCATATTTTCCAGGCCGAAACTGGCCACGCCCACGGCCAGCACCGGTGCCAGACCTGCCGCAATGCCCGGGCAGCCGATATAGTTGCCCGGCCGGATCCAGGCATTGATCCAGCCGATCAAGCAGGCGAAGGCAACGGTCGCCAACCCGACCTTGATGGGAAACTCGGACATCATGGCGATGCCCACCGTCAGGGGGATCGCCATGGACCCCGCAATCAGCCCGGCCGCGATATCACGGCCAGCGTATTGTGCCTGAAACGCGGCTGATCCAGGTATGGTGACTGGGCACGCATAGACTGGTCCCAAGCCCACTGCACTCTTTGTATCCATAGGCGTTCGTATGTCCTACCGAGAGGATAGCTCGCTGCTTTCAAGGGTTTTATAGGGCTGCAACTCGGCCAGCGCTTCCCGGAATCTGACGGCGAGGGCCGCCAAGGGGGCCTGTGTCAGCCAACTGCCCCATGAGGTTTCGGCCACCATGTACTTTTCAGGATCAAAGGTCAGGGTGAAGGCGATGGTGGCTTTAGGGATGTTCGGCATCTCCCGAATGTACTGATTAATGTCAGCCACCGGCCCGTGTACGTGCTGGACTTCGCTCAGCAGGAGGTGCAACAACGGCCCCCGAACGATGACCCATCCCGTTGTGCTCTCTTCCCCTCCCATCGTGGCAGGCCGGCCCAAGGCCACGCCAGGCATGCCGGTTTGGAGGGGAGTCGTCCCCTTCTCGCCTCCCCCAGAGCCCGGCCGTCCCAGATGAAAAAACACCCGCTCGTCAGGCGTGGCTTGCGCCAAGGCGTGGGAGAGCGCAGGAGCCAGGAGAACGATTTCATCCTCACGGAAGGCCCGGCGCCTGATCGCTTCCCCGCTGATCAGACGGTGCAGAAAGTTGCGCTGCTCGCCATAGAGCACCCGGTGGAGCAACGTGCCGATCTCCGTCGGCGACAACGTGACTGGGTGGTCGTTGCGTTGTGCCCCATTCTCCGGCACCAGGCGCACCTCGTTGAACCCGGCGACGAACATGACTCTTCCCTTGACCTCGGGGATCTCGGCACATCCGATGAGGGTGAGGCTCAGGAGGAGCGCTAACCTGTGTCTCAGAGGGTTCATCATGCTTGCACGAATCCGCGGTTATTCTTCACAGCTTGAGCACCGGCAGTTAATCCATTTGCGAAGACGTGGGCTGGAACCCGTGTTTGCGTAACACGCGCTGCACGGCTGGATCGAGCATAAAGTCCAGGAATTTCCGCGCAAGAGGGAGCGCGGACGGCTTACAGGTCCACACGACAGCCGCGCCAAACTCCACGGGAGCGTGGAGGCCGTCCGGTGCGTCATCAAGAATCCGGACGGTCCTGTTGTGCAACGCATCGACGCGGTACACGATCCCGACGTCTGCTTCGCCGCTGGATACGAGGCCGATAATCTCGCTGTGATGGCCGTAGATGATCCGAGATTGCAGCCGCTTCGCGGGATCGACGTTTGACATGAGCTGAGCGGTGATGGCTCCCAGCGCATCCGTGGCCGGATTCGCGACTGCAATGCGGCCGGCGGCGTCCGACCCCAGCGTCTGAAAGGACACAGGAACCGCAGCAGTCTCGGCGGAGGCGATCAAGACCACGGACGTCCTGGCGTAAATTCTCGGCGGTCCATCGATGGTCAGTCCTTGGGATTGGAGATGGCTCACTTGATCGAATGAGGCGGGGAGAAACACATCCAGGGGCGCGCCTTGCGCAATCTGTTCGCGTTGCGTTCTGGATGGACCGTAGATAACGTGCACCTTGGCAGGCTGATTCCGGGACTCGAAGATCGGGAGCACTTCGCGGAGTACGGGCTTTAAACTGTGCGCGGCGCCGATCGTCAAGACTTCGCTATACGCCGGCTGCTCGGCCAGGCTCAACGCCACCAGGAGCGACGCGAGGCACCAGGCGCTCCTCCGTTGCCATTCCATTCTATATGCGACCATGTATCCTCCAGGCCCTAAACAGATATCCCGTAGGCACTACCAATAGAACTGATATAAGACTCGGATGCTATTCGTCACGAGATCCTGAGTGCTGACGGTCGGACGACCGGCTGCGTATCCGCCGGTGCCCATCGTGACGTTGGTAAAATCGGCCACGATGCGGTGATCGTACGTTCCGTCCAAACTATAGTTCAGCGCCACGCCGGCCTCTTTGACCAGATCGTGAGAGTGGCCTGTGTTCGGGTCGAAGATGCCGTAGCGGACCGCTACCTCCAGCTTCCGCGGCACCACGTAATAGCCGAGCATCGCATACCAGCCCATGGCGTTTCCCACGGAAGAGTTGCCCCCGCGAACCTGCTGCTGGCGAACGTATCCCTCCGCCTGGAGGGCCCAGCCTCGATATCTGGCGATGAAATCCATCTCCCACGTCTGGAAGTCGATGATTCCCGCCCCCACCAACCGGCCGTTGCCGGAGACCCCCAGGACCTGGTTCCGGACGGCGGTGATCGGATCCGACAGGTTCACACCGGGATTATAGGCGTAGCCCACGGCGATGGCGACTTGGGGCACTGTGGAATAGAGGATGTCCCCCTCGCCGTAGAGGGGATTCCCCGACACCTTCCACAACAGTCGCCCCACATACATCAACTCGTTGGCGTTCACCCGGGTGCCATCCTGGGCAATCGGGTTGCTGAGCCGGTCCAGGGTGGTCCCCATGCCGTTGAAGACGCCGATCGCATAGTTGACCCGGTACTTGTTTTCGTCGCTGAGGATGGTGATGCCGATATCACGACGATTGATGGCGTTGGCCATGAAGGCATTCTGCACGATCATGCGGGTCGTGAACGTCAGGTTGGCGACGGACTGGATCTGGGCTCGATTGAACCACGTTTTGTACTGGCCGACCACGACGTTGGCATAGGGCACGTGCCAGGAGGCCACGTAGGCGTTGACGAGCGAGAGGCCGCCCGTTGCGGTGGGATTCCCTTCCTGACGATCAGCCCCGATGGTCACGTCGTATCGCAAGTTTGGATCGAATGCGTACCCTAAAAACTGTAACCGCATGGCCTGGGTACTGAGCGTCGTTGCCGACTGATCGGCGCGCCTCCCGGCTTCTGCAGGCTTGTCGCCGGCAAAATTATTGCGATCGCCGATGGTGCGCCAGGCTTGGTTGTACTCGTTGTGGTTGAATCGAAATTGCATCAGGCCGCGGAGCTTGAGAAAGAACTGATCCCCGGTCTTGATATTGAGCCCTTGGCCATAGTTGAGATGAAACGGCGGAGCCGAGGGGTGCTCCCGCTCCTCGACGATTCGGGCACCCTCGTCATATTCCTCCTGGGTGATGATGTGTTTCTCCAGGAGATATTTAAGACCGGGATCTTCCCTCGTGACGTATCCCCAGCGTCCCTCTTTCATCACTATCTCGCCCTCTTCAACGGCCCACGCGACGGGAAGCAGACCTGCGAGGGAAAACATCAGTCCGAGAACCAAAGGCCGCCGTATGCGCAGGGTGTCCATTTCTGTGTCGTCCAGGAGCGATTTGCAGGCGGTCGCCCGCCGCCGAGTTCCGGATTTCCGCCGCGAACGAGCCGTGGGAGAGATTCGCCTTGAGGCAGCGAATCGCCGCGCTCTGTTATGACTCAGCCGCATTGAAGCAAGTGGAGATCCCACGATAGAGCTACTACAGCAAATTTTAGACCAAGGAAGCCGCTGTTATCAGCGGTGCGGACCAGCGTAGTTCAAGCAAGTGCCTTGTCTGAGGCTCATGGGGCTTTTGGTGGATGCAGCATGAATCCAAAGACCCAGCGAAACATTAATATCTGATCTGGTGAAGCGGCATCTTGTGGCTTTTAGGGAAGGGACGTCGACCGAGCAGGCCCGACAACATTGTGGGAGGACTACTGACACCGCGCACCGCTGCATGAGAAAGACGTATCGAAATCAGCGCTGCTCACCGCAGGGTGCATCGGCGCATGTAGTCCTGTGCATCGGCGAACAGGTCGCACGAAGGAGAGTCACGACCTGCTGGCCGCGGAGACCACCTGGATTAACGGGAGAGCTTGCCTTCAACGTCCGCGCACGACCCCGCTGGGAGCGGCGCCATCAGGTGGGATTCATGGTCAGGGATTACAGAAGTCGCACTCGGCGGGCGACGCCGACGCCTGTCCTGCGGTCGGCGGGCGCTCTTCTCGCAAGCCGCAGCCTAGACAGCCGACAATGTCCATCCGGACCCGGCGCGTCGGCAGCCCGCACGCCTCACAGGGCAGTCCCCGGAGGCGCTCTACGATATCGAAGCCAGGCCTTTCGCAGCGCGGGCAGCCGCTCAGGGCCAAGCGGGACAGATCCCGGGCGGCGCGGCCGATGGCTGCCATCCGCGTGGGATTGACGTGCGCGCGCATATCGCTTTCCACATGCGCCGCCCCGTGCTGTTCGAGCACGACACGGACCGCCGCCTCGAGTTTCTCCGTCGTCATCAGGCCCTTATACACGCCTTTCGAGACCTCCGGTTCCCCGTTGCGCACACCGATCACCACGATGGCATGCGAGGGGAACCCGACGCTCTGGGCGAAGGCCAGAGCGTCCGCCACGCTGCTGACCAGCCGAGACCCCCAGTTGGTCTCGGCGGTGAGATCGACGCCGACGAGCTCGAGCCTACTATCCCGGCCCATCAGGATGACGAGCTCGCGCCCGCCGGCGACCCACGGCAGCCACGGATGGGGTCCGAAACTGCCTTCGCTGGCGAGCCCAAAGTCAGCCTCCGGTACGGCAGCCAGCGCCGCCTGCGCCTTCAGGCGCACCGTCTCGAGCTGCGTCCCCAGTCGGGGCACTTCCCGCGTGAACGTGCCGAAGCGATCGGTGTCCAACCCTGGCGGCGCTTCCACCTGAAGCCCGAGCGCCTCCTCCAGGACGGGGGCAATGGCTTGCTCCTTGGCGTGCATCGTGGCCAACACCGCGAGGCGTCCTCTGAACCAGGACTCAGTCATTGGTCTTCGCGCGCAACAGAGAACCTGGCTCTGCGCGGCCCCTCCTTGTCAAAGGCGTTCAGCAGCGGACGAAGAACCAGCCGATAGGCGGCCCGTCGGCGGGCTGGACTCCGCACATACGGGACCGGACCGAGCACCGGCACGCCATGCCGCCGCCTGAGCCACTCCGCATTGTCCCGCTCGGACGGATCGCTCACTGTCTGGACTTTCGTCAAGAGGACCGCGCGGATTGGGATACGGCGCCTGGCGAGCGCGTCCAGCGACAGGCCGGTATGATTCAACGTCCCAAGCCCGGCGCGCGCGACCAGGAGGACCGGGATTTTCAAGACCTTGATCAGGTCGATGATGTCACGCCGTGCGTCGATGGGTACGAAGAGCCCGCCCGCGCTCTCGATGACCAGCGGACGCGCGCCAAAGGAGCGGGCAAGTGCAAGAACGCGGGCGAACGACGGCATTTCCTTCCGCCGCGCCGCCGCCACCCCCGGCGCCAGCGGAGCCCGATACCGATACGGACATACATGAGCCAGAGGGTCGTCGCACCGGGCCGCAGCTTTCAAGGCCAGCGCATCGGCGGGCCGGCGCTTGTCGATGCAGCCGCTCTCGTAGGGCTTCATCGCCGCAGGGTGGAGGTCCGCGTCCGCCAGCAGCGCGCGCAGGGCGCAAGCCGCTTCGGTCTTACCCACGCCGGTGTCGGTCCCGGTCACGAAGAAGCGGAACGCCTCATCGCCGATCAACGTTCTGTGTCTCCCCATCGGGCTAGTCCGTTACGGCTCCCGTGCTGGCACTCGACACTTGCTTCGCGTACTTTGCCAGCACGCCGCGCGTATAGCGGGGCGCGGGCGGTTGCCACGCGGCGCGGCGGCGCGCGAGTTCTTCATCGGGCACGTTGAGCCGCAGCAGGCGCTGGTCCGCGTCGATGGTCACCGAGTCCCCCTCGTTCACCAGCGCGATCGTCCCGCCCACTGCGGCTTCCGGGGCGACATGTCCGACCACCATGCCGTAGGTGCCGCCGGAAAATCGGCCGTCAGTGATCAGACCGACGGAGTCACCCAGGCCCTGGCCGACGAGGGCCGCAGTGGGCGAGAGCATCTCGCGCATGCCGGGGCCGCCCTTGGGGCCTTCATAGCGGATTACCACCACGTCGCCGGGCTGGATCCGGCGCGCGAGGATCGCCTCCATGCAGGCCTCTTCCGAATCGAACACGCGAGCCGGGCCGGTGATCTTGGGGATCTTCACCCCGCTGGTCTTGGCCAGCGCGCCTTCTTCAGCCAGATTGCCTTTGAGGATGGCCAGATGGCCGTGCTGGTACAGCGGTTTGGTCCAAGGCCGGATGACATTCTGATCGGTGCGCGGTTCTTCCGGCACGTCCTTCAGTGCCTCGGCGATGGTGTGACCGGTCACGGTCAGCGCATCGCCGTGCAACAGGCCGTGGGCCAGCAGCAGTTTCATGACCTGTGGAACACCGCCCGCGCGGTGCAAATCCGTTGCCACATAGCGACCGGACGGTTTCAGATCGCACAGCACCGGCACGCGCCTGCTGCATGCCTCAAAATCATCGAGCGTCAGCCGCACTTGTGCAGCGTGCGCGATGGCAGGCAGATGCAGGACGGCGTTCGTGGAGCCGCCCAGGGCCATCAAGACAGCCATGCCATTCTCGAACGCCTGGCGGGTGAGGATGGCGCGCGGGAGAATTTGCCGTGTGATGGCCTGCACCAGCACCTCGGCAGATTGCGCTGCGCTCGCGGCCTTTTCCTCATCCTCCGCGGCCATGGTCGAGGAGTACGGCAGGCTCATGCCCATGGCCTCGAAGATCGACGCCATGGTGTTCGCGGTATACATGCCGCCGCAGGAGCCCACGCCCGGGCAGGCGCGGCGCTCGATTTCCAGCAGCTCCTGTTCGTCTATTTTATGCGCGGTGTACTGACCGACCGCTTCAAAGGCGCTTACGATGGTGAGGTCGCGGTCTTGATAGTGGCCCGGTTTGATCGTGCCTCCATACACAAAAATCGCCGGGATGTTGAGGCGCGCCATGGCGATCATCGCGCCCGGCATATTCTTGTCGCAGCCGCCCAGGGCCAACACGCCGTCCATGCTTTGCCCGTTGCAGACGGTTTCAATGGAATCGGCAATCACCTCCCGGGAGACCAGCGAATACTTCATGCCTTCCGTCCCCATGGCAATGCCGTCGGAGATCGTGATGACGCCGAAGACTTGCGGCATGGCGCCGGTCGCCTTGAGCGCCTGTTCCGCTCGATCGGCCAACGGTCCCAGCCCCGCGTTGCACGGGGTGATCGTGCTCCGGCTATCGGCCACCCCCACGATCGGCTTGTCGAAGTCTCCATCGGCGAAGCCGACGGCTCTCAACAAGGCTCGGTTCGGAGCACGGTGGAACCCCTGGGTCACGGCGCGACTTCTTAGATTGTCGGGCATGCCGCTCCTTTCCTTTCACTCAGTCATTCAGGCCGAAGCCTTCGGGTCGCTCCCTGAACCCATTGCAACCTCGACGCACAATCGGATGCCATCGCATCCCTTCTTGTCCGCTGCATCAAGCCACGCAAAGGCCGTTCCACCATCCACGCGATCTGGAATTGTGCGCGTCGACGCTTGAATGAGCCTCTGTCTCGATGGCGTTAGGTCGTGAGTGGATGCACGGCTGCACCGAATGCCGTGCGGCGCTGCACAGTGACCAGCCGCCGCCCGTTCTCTACGGTTCCAGTTTCTGGATGTAGGCGGCGTATCCGTCTTTCGCGATAAAGACCCGGACCTCATCGCCCGGCTTGGCGCCATCGCGGTGGGACTGTTCGTCAATGGAGCTCCGCCGTTCATTGCCGCTGAGCTCTCGGATCACGTAGCGATTTCCCTCGACGGCGAGGATCGTGCCTCTTACACCGTCAAGGCCGCATCCGACAAGCAGGCTGCCGACCGTCATGACTCCCGCCAGCGTGACCATACGCTTCGCTGCCACGATTGCTCTCCTTTCATCACGATGCTTCACCGGAAGAGAAACACGTCATCGAACACCATCCGCAACCCGATTTGGAACGTATCGCTATGATTCTGAGCCCCGCGCGCGGCCCGCCACACGAGATCCTACTGGAGGTTGGGGCTCTTACACCATCGGAATCCAGTCTGAAACACGGGCGCCTTCTCCTCAAAGGTGGAGGGATCGCCGGCGAAGACCTCCCCGAGGTAGCGCAACTCCCGCGTGAACGTGATCACCTCGAACCCTGCCGCCTAGTAGGGCTTGGTGGTGTATCGCCCGCCGAGGCCGGAGTTGAGCTGAGATTTGGTTCCCAGATTCAGGTGGATCGCGAGCCCGTTGTCGTACGGGTCGGTGCTCTCCGGAGGCATGAACAGAACCAGCTCACAGGCGCCATGGCCTAGGAGTTCCACAGTTGACGATTGCCGCTCAGGGGGAATAATTGAGCGGCTGCGACAGACACCGAGGGGATGGCCCCAAAACTGCGATAGAGGACGTACTTCGGTTGAAACACCAGGTCCACCGGCTTGATCTGTCCGTGCTCGTAGACGGGGCCAAAGCCGCCCGCAATGAGTTCCAACCGATCGGTGAGCGAGACCCCTTGAAGGGACCGCGCCAGGTAGCTCGGCTTCTGGCCTCGCGTGGTGGCGACTTCCGCGAAATTTTCCATCTCGAGTTGCCCGGGATAGACGACCCGGGCATCATCGGTCACAAACGGTCGAACCGCCGAGGCTTCGTTCGCTTGCATCAGTGCGACGAGACCGGCGAGGTATCCAGCAACCAGGCGAAGACCGCGGCCAGCGGTTGTTCCTATCCGCGTCACCAGCGGAATCCCAAACCAGAATTGGGAATAGACCGGTGCGAAAAGAAGACTGAGCGTCATGACAACTCCTTGCAGCCCGTTCTCGCGTCACGGGCGGAGCTGCCACCACGCTCATTCAATCAGAAAGAGGAGGCGATCAGGACAGTCAGTGGCCCAAGGACACGGAGTGGGTGTCGCTTTGAATCTGGTTCTGTGAGAACAACTACCGTCCGGGTCCATCAGAGGCCTCGCTCGTGTGTCCGTCCATCAAGCCGTTTCTCTCTCTGCACTACAATTCTGAGGCGCACAAACCACAGCCTCGTATACCGGACTCGATTCTGCCCGTCAAGCAGAATTGAGGCGGACCAGCACTATGTTTTTCGGCGCCGGTCGAGCATCCAACGGGTGATGCCGAGGTGTTTGGCCGCAAGGGTTTTATTGCCGTCGGAACGCCGAAGGACTTCGGCGATGATGCGGTCTTCCAAATCCGAGAGAGACTGTTCACCGAGTCGAAACGTCAGGTGCACGTTGTTCGGGTCGTCCGGAGCGGGAGCTTCCGGTGCGTGGAGGGGCCTTGTGCGGGGACTCGCGGAATGCTCGGCTTGCACATCGGCTGGAAAATTCCCGGCTTCGAGCGAATCGCCCGGGCAGAACAGCACGGCCCGCTCGATGAGATTGCCCAATTCGCGAACGTTACCAGGAAAGGCATAGCGGCGCAGGACTGCCTTGCCGCTCTCTCCGATCATGCGCACCGGCTTTTTGAGGGCGACGGCGGAGCGGGCCATGAATTGTTCGGCGAGGGGGAGGATGTCTTCGCCTCGTTCGCGCAGCGGCGGGACGGTCAACGTGACGACGTTCAATCTGAAGTAGAGATCCTCGCGGAACTCGCCTTTGGCCACGGCCTCTTTGAGATTGCGGTTGGTGGCCGCCATGAACCGGACATCCACGGGGATGGTCGCCGACCCACCGACGCGGCGCAGGGTCCGTTCTTCGATGACGCGGAGCAGCTTGGCCTGTAACGGGAGCGGCAGGTCGCCGATCTCGTCGAAGAGGACCGTTCCGCCCTCGGCCATCTCGATCAATCCGGCCTTTCGTCCCAGGGCGCCGGTGAATGATCCTTTTTCATGCCCGAACAATTCGCTTTCGAACAGCTCGCGGGGGATCGACGGACAGTCCACCTCGATGCAGGGCTTCTGTCCCCTGGCGCTGTTGTAGTGAATCACGCGGCTCATATACTGTTTGCCGGTGCCGGTTTCGCCTTGGAGCAGCACGGTGACTCGGTCGGTGTTTGCCAGTTCCCGGAGCTGACTCAGGAAGGCCTGCGTAACGGGGCTCCTGGCGATAATCCGATCCAGCGCATACCGTTCCGCGTCCTGTCCGCTCTGTAACCGGACCTGGCGTTGCAGGGTGAGCAGTTCGGTGGCGCGGCGGAGCGCATGCTGCAAGTCCTCCATATCGATAGACTTGGCGACGAAGTCGAAGGCGCCGAGCTTCGTTGCTTCCACCGCATCCTTGACGGTTCCCCTCGCCGTCAAGAGAATGACCAGCAGATGAGGGGATGTCTGTTTGACCCGGGCCAGCACGTCGAGCCCCGAGAGGTTCGGCATGACCAGGTCGAGAATGAGGATGTCCGGTTCAAACGAGCGCAGCAGGGCGAACGCCTCTTCGCCGGAGCCGGCGGTTTGCACGATATAGCCCTGATCGCTCAGCCGGAGGGCAAAGGCCTCGCGCACCGAGGGCTCGTCTTCTACCAGTAATAATTGCCAGGTCATGCGAGGCCTCGTGTTCCAACGGGCAGCCATACATCGACCACGGCGCCGCTGCCAGGCGGGCTGCTGATGGACAGCTGCCCGCCATGGCGCTCGACGATGTCATGCGTGATCGTCAGTCCGAGCCCGACGCCCTTGGCCTTGCCGTTGGTGAAGAAGGGTTCGAAAATCCGCTGTAAGTTGTCCGGGGCGATGCCCTTGCCGGTGTCCGAGAAGCGGAGGAGCACCCCGGCGCCGCGCTTGGTTTCAGGCCCGATCGTGATCGCCAGCTCGCCTCCGTCCGGCATGGCGTCGATCGCATTCATCGTGATGTTCAGACACACTTGCTGAAGATGGGCGCGCGAGGCCTCGACCATCGGCAGGTTATTTGCCATCGTCTTCCGGACGGCGATGCGCTGCTTGGACAGATTGGGACGGAGCAGGGCCAGCGTGTCGTCGATGAGCGAGGGCAGATCGCAGGGCCGGAGATCGAACGGCCGCGGCCGCAGCTGTCCCAGGTGCGATTCGAGCAGTTCGTCGATCCGCGCCGCCTCGCGCGCGATAAGACGGCAGCGGTCTCTGGCGGACTGGGGGAGCTGGTTCTGCTCGGCCAGATGGGTGGCGAGGCTGCCGAGGCCGATCAGGGGGTTGCGTACTTCATGCAAGATCCCTCCGGCCAATTGTCCGACGAGCTTGACCTGTTCGGTATGGCGCAGCGCTTCCAGCATCTGTTCCCGTTCGCTCAAGTCGGTGAGGATGGCCATATAGAATTGGGTGGTGCCGTCCCGGTCTTTCACGGGGCTGACGCTTTCCCAGACCAGAAATTCAGACCCGTCTTTGCGCCGGTTGACGAAGCGGTCGGCGAACGCCTGGCCTGCGCGAATCGCTTGCCAGAGTCGATCGTAGAACTCCGGCGCATGTTTGCCGGATTTCAAGATGCCGGGACGCTGCCCGAGGGCCTCTTCGCGACGCCAGCCCGTCATCCGTTCGAGCGCGGGATTCCATTCCAGGATGCGGCCGTCGGTGTCGGTGAGCATGATGCCGTCCTGCGCGGACATGAAGAGCCGGTGATAGAGATCCCGCTGCGTGTCGGCCCGCCGCCGCCGTTCCAGGACCGTGGCCACCGTGTTCGCAACGGCGCAGAGGAATTCCTGTTCTTTGCCGGTGAAGTCTCTGACCTGTTTCGAATGAGCCGTCATGACGCCGTAGACGCGGTCCTCGACGAGCATGGGGACGCACATGCCGGCGATGCCGCCATGTTCGGTGAGGAGCTTCGAAGGGGTAAACCGGGTTTCATTCCGGAGGTCCCGCACGACCACGGGCACGCGCTCGCGAATGGCAAAGCCGGCCTGTGAATGCGTGCCGCCTTCGATCGTCAGTTTGCCGATCAGCTCCTCTTCGAGGCCGATCCCCGCCACGACGGCGAGGTGATCGTCGGACTCCCTGGCGATCAGGATCTTGCAGAGCTCGACGCCCAGCGCTTGCGCCGTATGTCGCACGGCCTCGTTCATGAGGTCTTGAGCCGAGGCGTCGCTGACGGCAAGGGTTCCAATGCGGGCCAGCACCGTTTGGAATCGGGCGACCTGGGAGGCTTCATGCTCGAGGACGGTCCGCTCCGTCACGTTCTGCAGGACGAGGAGCACGCCGGTATCTTCGTGGTAGGGGACCACGTTGAATCGGCAGTCATAAATCAGTGGCTGTCCGTCACGATGGGTCAGGTGATAGGTCATGGTCCCGCGAGTCCCCAGCGACTCCTCGTTCCATGCGAGCGCGTCGGCGAATAGCCGTGCTCGCAGGGAGCCGCCGGACTTCGATGGAGCAAGGTCCTCCTTGGCCGGGGTTTCCACCAATTCGCCGAATTGCGCATTTTCGAAAATTAATATGCCGCGCGCGATCAGGCAGAGCCCACCCTCGATGCAGTCGCTGACCCATGCCAGGATTTCAGCGGCGGCGACTTCCGGTTTTGCTACGGCAGGTTCGCGGGAACTGCCGGGTTGTGCTGGCGGCATATCGAGGTACCTACGAATCGGGCTTGTGGTAAGTATCGGACCCGGTCACGTGCCGCCACAGTATACCGAGTCGAACAGGAAGCCGTCGAGAGAAGGAGAGGGATTCCGGCCGAACGATCGGCTCACTTGGATGCAAAATGGTCCCGCCGGCTGACCGCCACGTCGGTCACGAACATGGCGCCGGAATGCCGATTGAAGAGCGGGCCCAGGCCGGCCAGAATCGGTTCCACCTTGTCTTCGGGTACGACGGTGAACACCATCACCTGGCTGCTGGTGTCGTTGAACAGCAGATGCCCCTCGTGAAAGCCGTGATGGCCCTTGCCCGAGATATTGTTGATGATCGTATAACCGGTGGCTCCGGTCCGGTCCAACAGCTCGGTGATAAACTTCAACTGGTCGCCTTGCACGATGATCTTGATTTCTTTCATCGGATGCAGTGTCAGGCCTCTCATGGTGATCTCCTCCTCGGTTCAGACTGTCGAATTTTCATCTTGCTTGTTTACACCGGCGCTCGAGCTGCCGGTGATGTCCCGTTCGAATCTTGCAATCTTTTATGTCAGCCGGGCGGCCGACGAGACGCCGCACGTAACGGTTTGAGCCCCGGGCGCAGGGCCCGCAGCAGATCCTCGACATAGAGGCCGGCGAGGAACCCCACGTAGAGGCGCGTGTGCAGAGTGGTGAATCCTGCGGGGAGCATCGGCTGGTAGCCGTGCGCCTTGCCGTAGAGCAGCATCCAGACTCCGATGATGATCAGGGTTGACGCGACGATGACGGCATCGAAGAGGCCCTCGTGCCAGGCGGCCGCTTGGAAATAGGCGGCGACATGGGCCGGCGCCGGATAGAGGAAGTGCGTAAAGGCGTCCCCGGCCCAGAGATAGGTGAGGACGATGAAGGTCAGGGTCGCGAGCATCGTGAGCGAGACTTTCCAGGAGGCGGCCACGTTCAGCCGGTAGAGGCTGAAGATGGCCTGGGCCGAGGTGACCCAGGCGAAGAACAGAAAGATCATGGTGCTCTGTGATTCGAACAGGGAAATATGGACCAGGCCGTGGGTCATCAGTAGAATCAGGAGCGGCAGAATGAGCGTGATGGCGAGTCCGGTTCCCCAGGGAACGAACGAGAACCTCGGCGTGTCGCTGACCCTGCGAGGCTCGGGCAGCTTGTACTCGGTTCTCGCCTTGTGGATGTGATCGCCTGAATTCAAAAACAGCGTGGCTTTGAAAAGACCGTGGGCGCACAGGTGAAAGATGGCGAGGGCGAAGGCGCCCAGGCCGCATTCCATGACCATATAGCCCATCTGTCCCATGGTCGAGTAGGCGAGCGTGCGTTTGATGCTCGATTGGGTCAGCATGGTTGAGGCGCCGATCAAGGCGGTGAGCGCGCCCACCACGAACAAGATATAGAGCGTGGTCGGAGACTGGCCGAACAGCGGCGCCAGGCGGTTCACCAGAAATCCTCCGGCATTCACGATGCCGGCATGCAACATCGCCGAAACAGGAGTCGGTGCTTCGATCGTGCCGGGCAACCAGATATGAAACGGAAACTGCGCGGACTTGGTCATAATCGCGAAGACCATCAGCAGCGTGCTGCTCGTGATCGCATCCGATTCGAACGGGGTTCCGGTCCAGAGGGTCGGGCGGCTCGGCATCGCCTCGAGTGCGCGGAACAGCGCCGTCAGATCAAGTGTGCCGAAGGCCGCATAGAGTGTCAGGATCGCCAGCAGGAGTGCGACATCTCCGAACCCTTGGATCAGCAGAGTCGTCCGTCCCGCTTGGCGGGCCGCGGCACTGGCGCGGTTAAAGGAAATGAATGTGGCGAGCAGCCAGGTCACGGTGTGCCAGGCGAGGAAGAACCACAAGAGGTGCCCGCTCGTGACCAGAGTCAGGAGCGCGAAGGTCAGCAGGCCGAGCAGCCCGAAGAACCTGACGTAATCGGGATCGCCCTGCATATACTGCCGGGAATAGACGTGGATCACCAAGCTCACGACACTGATGAGGATCACCATGATTCCGGCCAGGCGATCGTAAAGCAGTGCGGGGGTCAGCAGCGCCGGCAGCCCTGGGAGCGTGAGAGCGAGAGAGTCAGAGCCGAAGATCTGATAGAAGGACAGGAGGGCGGTCCCGGTCGAAAGAGTCAACGCCGCCACGCCTATTTGAGCAACTCGTTCGCCGAGCAGCCGTCCGAAGAGGACCGTCACGATGCTCGCGAGTAACGGAGATGCGATAGTGATGAGTATGGGTATCGAGTCCATGACACCTCGCGTCTTAAAAGTGACTTGGTATCAAGGTTCAGCAAGAACAGTACCGTTGCGATCGAGGCGCTGATTCCCGATGAAAAGGTGAAAAACGATGCTTCGCTGTGATGCTGCGGAGGTTGGTTGATGGGAAGTGTCCTGCAAGGAGGAGGAGCCGGGTGCGCAGATGCACGGTCGTGCAGGCGCGCACTAAAGTTCAGAGAACGCTATTCTTTTACCGTCACGGTCATCGTGATCGGCTCAATCGGGTTGTCGGCGGCGTCGCGGGCGGCGGCGACGATCTTATCCAGAACTTCGATGCCGCGAAAGATTTCCCCGAACACGGTGTAGCGCCGGTCCAGTCCGCTGTTATCTCCCACGCAAATAAAAAACTGCGAGCCGTTGTCGTTGAAGTCGCGCGTGCTGTTGCTTTCGCGCGGCATCTTCGCCATCGAAACGGCGCCGCGTTTGTGCGGGCGATCGCTCGGCTCGGGGGTCAGAAAGTAGCCGGGGCCGCCGGTGCCGTGCGTCGTACGGTCGGGGCTCTTGCTGAAGGGGTCGCCGCCCTGGATGAGAAAGCCGGGGACGACGCGGTGGAAGGTCGTGCCGTCGAAGAAGCCCATCTTGGCCAGATTGATGAAATTCTCGACGTGGCGCGGGGCATCGTCGGGATAGAAGCGGATCTTAATCTCGCCGAACTTGGTGACGATCGTCGCGCGCGGATCCTTCTTTTGAAATTGCATAGTCATAGCCGTGCAATGTAACAGGGGCGCCGCTTTCGAGGCAAGGCCTTGGGGCAGTGCTGAGTGCTGAGCTTTGAGTGCTGAGTAGGCTCGACTCAGGACCCAGAACTCAGCACTTCTCTTGCGCGAGACCTTTTTCCGGGTCGATCCAGAGCCAGAGTATCCCGCCGAGGACGGCAACCAGCGCGGCGGTGCCGAGCGACAGGGGCCAACCCCACTGTTCGGCAATCCAGGGCGTGACGGTAGGAGAAATAGCCCCTCCGATATTGGCCCCCATGTTCATCAAGCCCGACAGACTGCCGGCGTGTGTCTTGGACAAGTCGCTGGTGGAAGACCAGTAGGCGCCGACGCTGAAGTAGAGCCAGCCCGCGCCCAGCGACAGACTGGCGATGGCGAGATAGGGCGAATCGATCCAGGCGCCGAGTCCGATCGCACAGCCGGCGAGAAGCATTCCCGCCATACCTGCCTGTCGGCGACCGGCCGTGAGTCCATGACGGATGGCCAATCGATCCGTGACCCAGCCTCCGATTGGACAAAAGATCAGAATCGCGAGGAAGGGCGCGGATGCGAAGAATCCGCCGCGCAGGATATCGAAGCCGCGCACGTTGACGAGATAGAGATAGAACCAGGACATATACACATAGGCGACATAGCCCAGGCAGCTATAACTCAGGACGAGCCACCAGACTGTCGGAGTCTGTCGCAGCGCTGCCCAGGGAATAGAAGGGGATGGAGCCTGACCGGTTGTGGCTGTGGTGCCGGTGTTTCGATTGGTGGTCCGCTTGGTAATCCATGGATGCTCGAGCGGATGATTGCGCGCGATGAACCACCAGATGACGGCGAGGCCTAAGCCGAGGACGGCCGACAGGTAGAAGGCCGTCTGCCAGCCGAAGTTCACCATGATCCAGGCGGTGATGGGCGGGGTGATGGCGGCGCCGACGCCGATGCCTCCGATCGCGATGCCGATCCCGAGCCCGCGCTCTCCCGCCGGAAGCCAGTCGGTGACGACCCGATTGAAATTCGGCAAGGCCACCGCTTCGCCGACACCCAATAGAAAACGCGCAAGCGCGAGCGCGCCCATGATGCCGAGCCATCCGGCCAGCGGCGAGGCCGGAGCCATGGCGGTCCAGGCGGTGAAGACGGACCACCAGAGCAGCGCCAGAGTCAGAATGATCCGCGCGCCCCAGCGGTCGCCGAGCCAGCCGCCGGGAATTTGAAACAGGGCATAGCCGATGACGAAGGCCGAAAAGACAAACCCCATCTGCTGATCGGTCAGGCCCAGCGCCGGCATCATATGGCGGGCCGTCACGGAAATGTTGACGCGGTCGATATAGGTGACGACGCTAATGGCAAAGAGCAGCCCGAGAATCACCCAGCGGATGCGCGTGAGAGGCGGAGAGTCATGATCAGAGGAATCGTGTGGGTGCAACGCTAAGTCGATCCAGTGGAGGCCGGCATTATAGCGAGTCGAGGGCAGGGGCTCTAGCGCAAATTCCATGTAGAGCGGTTATTGGTTGACTATGAATTGGTAGAAAACTCCTTGTTCGACGCAGGGTTGGTGGATTTAACTAGAGGCTTCCGGTAAGATCGCAATGGCAATTGTACGTATGGTGCGAGGGGGGAGAGTGTCGCGTCTTCGGCTGTTTCTGGTCATGGTCTTGGCCCTCGCGGTGGGTGTCGGTACCTTCCTGCTCTTTTCCAATACGCTGATCGGCGAAGATTACCTGAAAGAGTTCGTCTTGCAGCAGCTTGAGGAAAGCCTCGGGCGCAAGATTGAGGTGCATCGCGCCAAGTTTGTCATCTTCCCGCGCATCCGCGTTGAACTCACCCAGGTTGCGATTCACGATCCCAATTCCGATGAGGTCGTGTTTTCGGCGAAGCGGATTGATCTCGTGCTTCGTCTGCTGCCCTTGTTGCGCAAGCAGGTGGTGGGGAAGCGGCTCCTGGTTGAAGATCCGGTCCTCACGATTCACCGGAATGAAGCCGGCCACTGGAACATTCTGGATAACACCAATCAGGCGGCGACGGATCAGCGCACGTTGGACATGATGACGCGCGTCTTCATGATCCGCCAGGCCACAGTCGTGAACGGGAGCATCACGGTCATCGATGAGGGCAGGCCCGGTGGGACCAGAACGCTGAAGCTGGAGCGGGTCGAAGGCGGGATGATGATTCGTCCGGAGCGCGCCATGGCCGACGTGCATCTGTCGGTGGCGCAGACCGGCCAGGATGGTCTGTCGGCCGTGTCTCTTGTAGGGCAAATCAAACGGGTCGAGCGGTCTGATGCGTTGACGGCTGAAGAGCCTGCGGCACCGGCAGAGCCGCCGCCTGCGGCGACACCCACGTCAGTGTTTCAGTTCGAGGGGCAGGTGGATGCCGCGAATGTGGTGCTGCGAGACGTGGCGGATTTCTTCGGTCCTCGGCCGGTCCCCGAACAATTGGACGGGATGGTGAATGTGCAAGGTCAGGTGCGGATCATGCCGGGCCTTGCCGGATACGATGCGGTGTTGTCGAGCATGACGGCGCGCCTAAATCAGCTTACGTTGACCGGCAAGGCCAATCTCGCGGGATTACTCACGGCGCAGCCGACCTTTGCCGTGACGTTTAACTCGTCGCTGGTCACGCTGAAGGAATTGCTCAACATCATCCCAGCTCAATGGATCCATCCCCAGCTCCCGGCGGTGTTGGCGGAGCGGCAGATCGACGGAAAAGTTCAGGTGGTCAATGCCACACTCACCGGATCGGCGACCTCGGGGCCGCAATTGTCGGTGACGGGAGAATTCCGTGTCCAAGAGGGACAAGCCTTGCTGGGAGAGGAGCACGTGCTCACCAAAGACCTGGCCGGGGTCATTGTCGTGGAGACCGGCCGTGTGCGGGCCGCGAGTTTCACCGGCAGGTATGGCGCCATTCAGATCACTGAGGGGAAGGCGACGGTGTCTTTTCTCGAAGCCGGACCGTGGCTGGAATTAGAAATCACCGGCAGCATGGCGGCCACCGATTTGGTGCAGCTGCTTGCCAAGACGGTCAAGGCCGAGGGGTTCGTGCATCTGCTGGCCGGTCTTCGCGATGTCGAAGGGACGGCTTTGCCGACGTTTCGGTTGGTGGGGCCGCTGAACGAACCCGGGGGCGTGACCTTTGCCGGGGGAGAGATCGCGGCCCGGTACATCAGTCTCACACATCCGTCTTTGCCGGAACGTCTGACGGCGCTTCAGGGGAAGTTTGTGTTAGCCGATGGCGGAACGCGATTTGAGCAGGTGACGGGGCATCTGGGCGATACGATTCTTCAGGTCCAGGGCGGCCTGTCAGGCGGGCCGGCGAGCGTGTTTCAAGAGTTCGTCGTTCGTGCGAACGGCGATGCCGGCCATATCATGCGATTTGTTCCCGCTAAGGTGATTCCGGTCGGGATGTTTGAAGGGCTGCTCAGTGCGGCCGTGCAGCTGAGCGGTGCCACGACGGCGCCGCATGTGCGCGGCAACGTGGTGTTGACGGAATCCAAGGTGGTGGTGCCGAACGCGATCGAGAAGCCGATCGGCGCTCCGGCAATCCTTGAGTTTGAGGGCAACCTGACGCGGGCGAACATCGCGACGGTCACACGCGTTGAGCTGGTCTTGCCCTCCGTGCGGATCCCCGTGAAGGGTGCGATTCAGATCGGAGACAAGTTTTCCATTGATGCGACGCTGGCCACGGGAGAATTGTCCTTGTCCGGTCTGCCTGAGTGGATTGCGAAGGGCGGGTTCGAAGCCGGCAATGTCGAGGTGTCGCTGGATGTAAAGGGGAAAGACACCGATTGGAAAACCTGGAAGACGACGGGATGGATGGCGGTGACGAACGGCCTGGTGCTGGTCAAGGGGGCCGGGCATATCGACGATCTGTATGCCCGGGTGAAATTGGTGCGGAATGGAGCGGAGGTGAAGCGGCTGTCGTTCAAGGTGCAGGACAGTGATCTGGCGTTGGAAGCGACGGTGCGGAACTGGCCGGCCAAACCGGTGATCACCGGCAAGATCGAGTCGAATCAGCTGGACCTCGACCTCGTGATTCCTAAAGGCGAGCGCTCGCCGATGCGGGAGTTGTTGGAGACATTGGCTTCTTCCAGCCAGGTCACTATGACGGCATCGGCTGCCCGGGCGCACTATCGGCATCTCAAGTTCGGCGGGCTGACGGCGCGGATCACGATTCAAGACGGCGTGCTGGATATCGATCGGATCGGCGGAGACTCGACCAACGGCCAAGTGGCCGGCCGGGTGGTCGTGCAGCTGCCTGCCAAAGCGCCGGCCGAGACAGAGGTTTCCCTGCGGGCTACCGGAGTCTCGGTCGAGGATCTCCTGCGGCTGACTCATGCGGACATCCAGGGCGTCTCGGGCCAGGTGCGGCTGAACGGGACCATCCGTGGGCATGGGCGTAATCCTCATGGGGTCTATCCTTCGCTGAATGGGAAAACCGAGGTATTGCTGGAGAATGGACGCATCTTGAAGTCGAAAGAGCGCGCGATTTGGAAAATCTTGAGCATCCTGAACCTTCCGGCGGTGCTGCAGGGGAAAGTGGATTTGGATAAAGAGGGCTTGCCCTATAATCGCATCTCCGCCACGGTGGCGATTCAAAACGGATCGTTCCAGACGGAGAATCTGGTCGTCGACAGTCCGATCCTCAAGATTACGGCGGCGGGCAACTACGATCTGCCTACGGATCAGCTAGATATGGTGGTGGCGGTCAGTCCCTTCGGGTCCTATGCCACGTTTCTCAAGACGATTCCCTTGTTCGGACGTATCTTTGCGGGTGAGCGCAAAGGGATGACCACAGCCATTTTTTCGATCAAGGGCGCCGTGGAAGATCCCGAGGTGACGTATCTACCGATGAAATCATTTACAACGGGGTTGTCAGGCCTGGCACAATTGGCTGTCGATGTGTTGAAGAACACACTGACACTTCCGATGGATCTCATGACGCCGAATGAGGAGAAGCCTGCCGCGCCTGAGCTTGAGTTTGTGCCGGAAGGCGCACGGACGACGCCTTGACCGTCATTAGACCCCATGTTAGCATCAGCCCATTCATGCGCCGAACCACCTCAAGCCGGTCCGAACTCCCTCGTCTCACCCATCCATGAAACGAACTACGGCCGCACAACCTGACGTTGCGACGCTTTTTATCGCCGCCAGCGAACTTGATTCGAATCTCTATTATGCGACGCGGTTTGTCGCGCCGGACCCCTTCATCTATATGGAGGTGAAGGGCGAGCGGCTGCTGGTCATGAGCGATCTTGAAATGGATCGAGCCAAGTCGCAGGCGTCGGTGGATCGGGTGTTGTCATATTCCGAACTGGAAAAGAAGGCGAAGTCGAACGGGACCAAGGAACCGAGCACGGTCGATATCGTCCATGTGATCCTTCGGGAAGCCAAAGTCCGGCAGTTGCTGGTTCCCGCTAATTTCCCTTTTATCCACGCCACGCGGCTTCAAGAGCTGGGTTACAGTATGAAGCCGAAGCGCGATCCCTTCTATGAGCGGCGCGTGGTGAAGACCGCCGACGAGGTGCGATGCATCGAAGCGGCGCAGCGCGCAACGGAAGAAGCGGTGGCGGCGGCCCATGCGACACTCAAACAGGCAACCATTCGCGGCGGCGAGCTGTGGCTGGACGGGGAGGTACTGACCTCCGAACGCATTAAGAAGCTGATCAACGTGAAGTTGATGGAGCGTGATTGCGTGGCACAGCATACCATTGTGGCCGGCGGCGAACAGGCCTGCGATCCGCACCATGAAGGCACGGGCCCATTGCCTGCGAACCGCAGCATTATTTTCGATGTGTTCCCTCGATCCGCCAATAGCCGGTATTTTGCCGACATGTCCCGCACGGTGATCCGTGGTGCCGCCAGTCCTGAACTCAAGCGGTTGTATCAGACCGTGAAGGATGCGCAGGAAGAAGCCATCACGAAGGTGAAGGACGGCGCCGACGGCATGAAGATTCATCAAGGGATCTGCGACCGATTTGAAAAGGCCGGGTATAAGACGGGGCTGGTCGACGGCCGGATGCAGGGCTATTTTCACGGGACCGGCCATGGCGTGGGGTTGGATATTCATGAAGCGCCCCGGATCAGCCGGACCGGCTCGCTCTTGCAGGAAGGCCATGTCGTGACCGTCGAGCCGGGGCTCTATTATCCCGGATTGGGCGCGGTGCGGATCGAAGATATGGTGCTGGTCACGAGCGACGGTTGCCGCAATTTGACCGATTTCCCGAAGGTCTTCGAGCTGGGCTGAGCTGCTGTCACGCGTGATCAGAAACGGGTGACGAGTCAGTTGAGTCGGTAGATCCGGGCCTCCCTTCTAAACGCGTCACGCGGCACCCATCACTGGTCACGGGTTTCTGATGCGCCTTACGATCACTCTCCAACGATTCAATCCCGAACAGGATGCGAAGCCGCACGATGAACAGGTGCGCCTGGATGTGCGGCGCGGCGCAACCGTGCTCGACCTGCTGATCCGGGTCAAAAACGAGCTCGACGGCAGTCTGGCCTTACGGTATTCCTGCCGGTCGGCGATTTGCGGATCGTGTGCCATGACGATCAATGGCGGCGAGAAACTCGCTTGCCGCACGTCGGTCCGGAAGGAACTGGAACGGCACGGGCAGCTACGTATCGCTCCCCTACAGCACCTTCCGGTCATCAAAGATCTCGTCGTCGATATGCGTCCGTTCTGGGGCAAGATTCGCGACATTACGCCCTGGTTGTCGACGTCGATGGCCGTGCCAGCCGACCGCGCCGCCGCGCACGATCCGGGTTCAACGGGACCCGGTTATCACAATGTCGATGCCTGCATCATGTGCGGCGCCTGTGTGGGAGCCTGCACCGTGCATGCCGTGTCGCCCGGGTTTGCCGGACCGGCGGCGCTCGCCAAAGTCGATCGATTTCTGTCGGATCCGCGTGAGCCGGAGAAGCTGAAAGGGGCGCGGCTTGCCGTCCTGCAAGAGCCGAACGGGATGTGGGATTGCACGCGGTGCAATTACTGCGTGGAAGTCTGCCCGAAAGATGTGAAGCCGATGGAGGCGATCATCCGGCTGCGACGGGCTGCGCTCGACCGGGGATTGGCGTCAACGGGTGGCGCGCGCCACATCACCGCATTTGTCTCGATCATTGAACAGCAGGGGCGGCTGAACGAAGCGATCATGCCGCTTAAAGTTGTTGGCTTCGATCTGTCCCGCTTTCTCAGGATTCTTCCTCTCGGCGTCAGGATGTTCTTCAAAGGGAAGGTGCCCAATCCATTGGCGCACCGGATTCCAGGATTGGCGCAAGTGCGAGGGATCTTTCAGCGGGCTCGCCGTCCGACGGCGTGATAACGATCATCGATGCCGGCTTCCTTCCAATTTCTTGAGGACGTGGCCCTGGCGGATCTGGCCTTCGATGCCGAGGGCGATTCCGTTCAGGAGGTCTTTGAAGCTGCCTCAAACGCGGTGATGGAGGCGATGGCCGATCCCGCGACGGTCGGTGCGACCTGGGAGCGCCGCATCGAACATGCGGAGAGCGATCTCGCCGAGCTGCTGTTCGATTGGCTCTCCGATTTCGTCTATTGGAAGGATGCGGCGGGCGTTGTGTTCAGTCGCACTTCGATATCGCTGACCCGTGAAGGCGGCCAATGGAAGCTCGATGGGACGCTGGTCGGCGAGCCGGTGAATCAGGCCACGCAAGTGTTGCGCAACGATGTGAAGGGCGTGACGAAACATTTGTATCGGCTGCATCAAGAGAACGGTCGGTGGCGCGTGAGAGTGGTCCTCGACGTATGATGGGGTGGAGTCTGTGACCGGTGACACGTGACGAGCGCCAGGAGAAGGGAAACGACACCAGGTCCATGATGAAGTTAAATACTGCGATGAAGGTGAATCGGATTACGGACGAGGTGTGGGAGATCCCCGTTACGGAGAAATCCGGCATGCTGGTGCCGGCCCGCATCTATGGAACCGAGTCCATTCTCCGGGCCATGGATACCGGTGTGTTCGAACAGGTGACGAACGTGGCCTGCCTCCCCGGCATCCGCCGCTATGCGCTCTGCATGCCCGACGGCCATTGGGGCTATGGGTTTCCGATCGGCGGCGTGGCCGCGTTCGATGTGCGGTCGGGCATTATTTCTCCCGGCGGGGTGGGATACGACGTCAACTGCGGGATGCGGTTGATTCGGACGGACCTTACGCTGGCGGAGGTGCAGCCTAAACTCGAGCAGCTGATGACCGAACTCTTTCGACGCGTCCCGGCAGGTGTCGGGGCGAGCGGCTTTGTGTCGATGGATCGGGTGTCCTTCGATCGAGTGATGACCAAAGGAGCTCGATGGTGTATCGAGCAAGGCTATGGATGGCATCGCGACTTGGAGCGGATGGAGCAGGGCGGATGTCTGCCAGGCGCCGATCCCGACAAAGTCAGCGACCACGCGGTGACGCGGGGAATGAACCAACTGGGGACGCTGGGCTCGGGCAATCATTACCTTGAAGTGCAAGTGGTGTCGAACGACCGGATCTTCGACCGGGAGACGGCGGCCGCCTTCGGCATTACCGGGCAGGACCAGATTGTCATCATGGTGCATTGCGGGTCGCGCGGCTTCGGCCATCAGGTGGCCAGCGACTATCTCAAAGTCTTCGAGAAGGCCATGCGGCGATACGGAATTACGGTGAAGGATCAGCAGTTGGCTTGCGCGCCGTTTCTCTCCGAGGAAGGCCAGGACTATTTCGCCGCAATGAACTGCGCCGCCAATACGGCGTTTGCCAACCGGCAAGTCATCACGCATCAGATTCGCGAGGCCTTTGCCGCGGTTTTCGGCCGGTCGGGAGAAGAGCTGGGTATGGAGCTGGTCTATGATGTGGCGCACAACATCGCCAAGGTCGAGCGGTACCCCGAGGGCGAGTTGGTCGTGCACCGAAAAGGGGCGACGCGTGCGCTTGGCCCGGGCAGTCCTGACTTGCCGGCCTGCTACCGATCGATCGGCCAGCCGGTGATCTGCGGCGGCTCGATGGAAACCGGTTCCTATCTGCTGGTGGGCACGACGAGGGCTTCGGAAGAGACGTTCGGTTCGACCATGCATGGCTCCGGACGCACGATGTCGAGGACGCAGGCCAAGAAATCGATTCGCGGCGAGCAGCTCCAGCAGCAGATGAAGCAGCGGGGGATTCTCGTGAAGGCGGTGTCGATGTCCGGGCTCGCGGAAGAGGCCGGATTCGCCTACAAAAACATATCGGAGGTAGTGGAGTCGGTTGAGCGTGCGGGAATTACAAAAAAGGTAGCGGAACTCCGACCTATTGGCAATATTAAGGGGTAGACACCTTCAGGCTTTCAGGCTATGAGGTCTCCCCGTGGAACATCGGCAACATCCTCGCTTTCCTGTCCAGTTTCGCAGCTCTTTCAGCTCCGCCAACATTGTTTCCGGTGACGGCAACCTGACCGATCTCTCCATCCGAGGCTGCTGTGTGTTCAGCGCAACCGCGGTGAAGCCCGGTACCACGTTGCAGCTGCGTGTTAACGTATCGGACGATCAGCCACCGATTCAGGTCACGCAAGCGGTAGTCCGGTGGTGCCGTGATCGCAGCTTCGGGTTGGAGTTTGCCAGTTTGACGCCGGATGAATGGGCGCGACTCCAACATGTGGTCAAAGAGCTCGAGCTGGAGCCCTATCAGCGTGCCGGTTCATCGGAGGAGGCCGTCTGAGGTCGTCCTTCCTCAGCGCGTGCCTCGAGGGTAACTTTCCTGTCGGCCCTTCGTAAGTCCAACTATCTGAGGAGGTACTCTCCGATGCTTCGTGCACTCATGGTCAGTCTCTTGGCGACGGTTCTCATCGGGGGCCTGCTCTATTACACGCTCAAACGGTCTGACGTGGCGCAAGGGCAGCAGCGGGAGGCGCAGATCAGTCAGGCCGCGCAGCAGGAAGCGCTGATGGTAAGCCGAGCCTTTTCATCCATCAGTGCGGCAGCGCTGGTTGTGGATGTGGCCAAAGTGCAGGAGGCGCTGGTCGGGGCCTGGCGGACCAGCGGTCTTGCCGATGCGATGGTGATCGATAACGGCAATCGGGTATTTGCCGCGTCCAATGCCGGCTATGTAGGGCAGCAGATTCAGGATGCGAACTGGGCGGCCATCCGTGCGCAGAATCGGGAGGTCCTGATTCGAGACGAGCCGGCGCCGGGTCAGGAGCGTCTTACCGTAATTGAACCGATCCAGGACAAGGGATCTACGATTGCGTGGGGCAGGCTCACCTTTGTGCGGGCGAGACAACAGGATGCCGTGCGCAGTCCGCAAGAGCGGCTTGAACAGGTCGGCCGAATTATGGTCCCGGTGTTTGTGTTCCTGGTTGCGGCCATCGGTCTCGCGATGCGGTTCGCGACGTCGCGTATGCAGCAGCGGATCCAGTCCGTGGTGGCCGCGGCTATGACCGCCCAGCCGTCGTCACAGAATGGCGAGAGGTCGTTCAGGGATGGTTTGGTTAGGCCTGATGGCGATAGCCGTAAAGCAGCGTAATGTTGATGCGCCGGCTGAGGTAGTCGTCGCGGAAGGTTACATCATCGGTTTCGTGAAAGAGGTCGGAGTTAAAGACCAGCGCACGGTTGGCACGATAGGGCACCCGGATCGTCCGGGCGCCGGCTTGTGCGAGCCATTCGAGAATCTTCGGTTTGTTCTGCTCGCTGTTATAGGCCGCGAAGTTCCAATCCGCCGGCGCTTCTTTGCTGTACACCACGAGCCCGCCTTTCTCAGGATCCAGGTTCGCCTCATCCGGTGTAATCCAAAAGTTCACATTGACGGCTGCGGCGTCGGCATGGATGGAGAGGCCGCGCCTGGCGCTATCCTGCTTGAAGGCCCAGGCCTGCGTCAGTCGATGATCTTTGAAGATGCCGGGAAGCGCGCGACGGAGTTCTTCGGCAATTTGCAAGAGGAGCGGCGTGGCGAATCCATCGCCGAGAAACGCCCCGAGGTAGCCGTTCTCGTAGTCCTTTTTCCAGATTGTGGATTCCAAGCAAAAGGTGCGTAGGGCTGCCAGGGCCTCCGGCTTGAGCAGTTGATCGATGAATGTGACTTCCGGCAGCTGTCCCAGGTAGCGCGCTTCGATCGCCCGGACATCGAGCTGCGGATTCAAGGCGCCATTCACCAGCCGTTCGCAGGGGGCGCGATAGAGGAATCGATTGAAGGAGGGCGCAATCGCCGCGAGCGCAGCCGGATCGACGGGACATCGGTTGCGTGTCGGGAAGGCCGCGGCCAGCGTAATTTCCAATCGCTCCAGCGCATCGATATAACTCCGGTGCGAGGCATCGAGGCGGCCCCGCTCGATGAGCAGTCGGGTTTGTTCGGCGTCATGCTTCAGCCGCGACCGGAAGAGCGTGGTCTCTTGAATCGGACCGTTGTGATCGTGCTTCGCCTTAGCCACTTGGGAGAAGCGGGCCATGGCGCCGGCATGGTCGCCGTTCCACATCGCCGCGATTCCCAGGTTGTAGAGTGTCTTCGATGAATCCGGCACGATGGTCAAGGCCTGCTGGAATGAGGCGAGGGCGTCATCGATTGCGCCGGTTTCCATCAGCGCCAGGCCGAGGTTGTTCCAGGCTTCGAAGTGCGCGGGTTTCAGCCGGATGGCTTCGCGATAGGAGGCGATCGCATCCCGGAGGGCATTCTGTTCTTTGAGTGCGACGCCGAGGTTGTTGTGGGTGTCGGCGTGGGCCGGGTTCAGGGTCAGGGCTTTGCGATAGGTTTCGACTGCGGCGTCAAGGCGCTGCAGGTCTTTCAGGACGTTGCCGAGATTGATGAGGGCGTCGACGTATTTGGGATTGAGGGTGATGGCCCGCTCATAGGCACGGATGGCCTCTTCGGATTTTCCCGCACGCTGGGTGACGACGCCCAGGTTGAACCAGTACAACGGGGAAGTGGGTGTGCCCTCGATGGCGCGGGTGATGAGCTCGATGGCTTGCTCGTAGCTGCCGACGCGATACGCTAACAGTCCCAAGAGGTGCAGCGCTTCGGGGTGGCCGGGCGCCCTATTCAGCGCCAGCTGATAGTTTCGTTCGGCCTCAGCCAGCTGGCCTGCCTGGTGATGGCGTTTCCCTTGGTCGAGCAGCGTGTGAACGGCGAAACTATCGGACGTGGAGCCGGTCTTGGCTTGACGCGATTCCTGTCGGCGGCGGTTCGATCGATTCATCGGCGGTTCCTGGCAGCATCGACGGGAGTGTTGATCGTCAGGAGCAGCCTATACGAAAAATACGCGCGGGGTCAAAGGGCGGGAACGGGGTCAGGCGCACGGGGGCGCTGTCCCCGGAGGCGTGCTTTCCCAGGGGGAAAGAGGTATTCTGCCGCAGCAGGAGCCGATCGGTCTCGCCACGAACGGGTGTGGGTTCGTACGAAAGCCATCAATGCCGCGAAACGACCAGGCCATTCGCCAACTGATCGTCCTTAGCAAGCTGGAGTCGTCCCGGCAGGGACTCACACTGGAACAGCTTGCCGAAGGGCTCGATTCCTCAGGGACCCGCCACCCGCGCACCGTGCGCCGGGATCTGGAAGCGATCGAATCAGCCGGATGGCCGCTGGTAACGGAGCGGATCGACGGCCGCACGCGCTGGAAATTGTTCGACGGGACGCGGCATGCCCCGGCGCTGCGGTTCTCGCCCACTGAACTCATGGCCCTCACCCTCAGCCGCCGGCTCATTGCCCCGCTCGCAGGCACCGCGCTGCATGCCTCCTTGCAGTCGGCGCTCGGCAAAGCCTCCGCCGCGCTGCCGCCGGACGGGCTCACTCTGGTTCAGCAACTCGAAGACACCTTCTCGGTCGGGCTCGGCCCGCACAAACGGTACAAACAGCACCGCGAGACCGTCGAGCGCATCACCGGCGCCATCGCGAATAAGAAGCGCCTTCAGATGCGCTACGACTCCGCCGCGCGGGGGCGCGTCACGCGACGCGAAGTCGACCCCTACCGGCTCTGGTTTGTCTCCGGCGGCCTGTATCTCATCGGCTATTGCCATGTCCGCAAAGAGCCGCGCATGTTTGCCGTCGAGCGCATCAAGTCCGTCACGCCTACCGACCGGCCCTATCAAATTCCACTGCATTTCGATTTTGAATCCTTCGTCGAAGACTCGCTCACCGTCATGCGCGGGCGGCGCATCGAGGCAGAGCTGGAGTTCGACAAGCCGACCGCCGCCTGGGTGAAAGACCGTGTATGGCATCCGAGCCAGCGGCTCACCCGCCTGAGCCGGGGGCGGCTGCGGATGGCCTTGTCCATCGCGGAGACGCGGGAACTGGTCGGGTGGGTGCTGAGCTTCGGGAGTGGAGCGAAGGTGATCAGCCCGGATTCGCTGCGGAACGCAGTCAAGAAAGAAGCCTCAAAGATTGCAGCACTCCAGTGACCCCGGATGTCACGTGATGGCAGAGTGCTCTTCCGCCTGTTTTCGCCTAACCCCCTAAATAGCCAGGGTTTCAGTCTGCTCGATATTCTGTGTCAGGTGTGACCCGCCCTGTCACAGTCATCTCGTAAGATGCGGTCATCTCAATTTACCCTGGAGGTGATCGCATGAACGACAGACAGAACGGGCAGCAGGCTGCGGGTCCTCAACCGCTCTACATCACGCTCATTCTCGACGAAAGCGGCTCGATGCAATCGTGCAAAGGCGCCGCCCTCGCCGGGTTCAATCACTACCTCGTCACACTCAGGCGGGAGCCGGCCGAGACGCGCTTCACCCTCACCCTCTTCAATGCCGGAAAAACAGAAGTGCGGTACCGGGCGGTGCCGGTGTCAGCCGTCAACGATCTGGATGTAGAAACCTATCGCCCTCAGGCCGGGACGCCGCTCTACGATGCCATCGGGCGCACGCTTTCTCTGGCAACGCAGGAAGCGCCGGTCGAGGCCAGGAGACTCTGCGTCATCCTGACCGACGGGCGGGAGAATGCTTCGCAGGAATACAGCCGGAAGCAGGTGTTCGATCTCATCAAGCACTATGAGAAACAGGGTTGGGCCTTTCTCTACCTCGGCGCCGACCACGATATCTGGGCCGCCGGTGGCGATCTCGGCATTGCGGGAGACAGCCGCATTTCCTTCTGCCGCCGGACGGTCGATCACACGTTCGATCAATTAAGCCAGGCGACTGCGAACTACCGCCGTGGTGACGGGCAGCCAGCGGCCGATGCGTTCATGCCCAAAGAGACGCCACCCTCGCCGACACCATTGTCCGGCGATCAGGAACCGCCTTCGTGGCTGAAGTGACCGGGAGAAAGGAGACCGCCATGAAGACTATCGGCTTGCTGATTCTCGTTCTGCTCTGGAGTCCATTCTCGCTCCAGGCTGAAGACCTCGGCAATCTCAGCGCGAATCCCTTTGATGCCGATTCAACGGCCAACCCTTTCGGTAAAGGCAGCCAGTTTGCGCCAAACGGGATCAACAATCCCTTCAGCCCTTACGGCAGTCCGTTCAGCAACCGCTCGGCGACCAATCCCTTTGCGACCGAGGCTCCGAAACTCTATGATCAGCAGGGGAATTACCGCGGCAAGCTGAGCGCCAATCCGTTCGATGCAGACTCGACCAGCAACCAGTTCGGCCGCTACGGCTCGCCCTTTTCATCCGACTCGCTGAACAACCAATTTGGCGCAGGGAATCCGTTCAGGTCCGACTCGCCGAACAATCCCTATGGGAAGGGATGGAGGATTGAAGGGGAGGAATGAGGCGACAGTGCGTGACCTGGGGCGGGTCATGGCCCTAGTAGATCTACCTGGAAAAGGCTCAGTTCGTGACAGAATGCGAAGGGCCTATTCCCCAAAAGGCGGGGTGATTTATTTTCAATAAAAAGGTAGCCTCAGCCCCTGATCGTTTGGAATACAGTAGATGAGCGAGCTGCGCAGGGAGATAGAGGTTGAAAATTTACAGAAGTAAGTGGGGGAAGACTCGTTGAGCCACGATAGCTGATTCGACCGACAAACTTTACGATGCAGAATCATTTGTTTCAATACTGGGGCAAAGCCGACGAGAAATACGTCGGCGCAACAAGTTGGCATCCGCTGGCGTATCACTGCCTGGATGTGGCGGCGTGCGGGCATGTGCTGCTGAATGCGCAGCCCGCATGGTTAGCGAGTTTGGGGCGGTTGTCGGGAATTTCTTTGGATGAGTTGCCTGATTGGGTAGCGTTTCTCTTGACTCTTCACGATTCAGGCAAGTTCGGCGATGGTTTCCAAAGTTTGCGGCCCGATTTGTGGCAGACCCTTCAGGGCCGGACTGAGGACGCCAGACCTGGGGAACGTCACGACACCCTCGGCTATGAACTACTGATGGAGTTCTTGCCTCAATGGCTGAATCACCCAGAGCTAGCTCGACGTGGTGGGCAACAGATGCGACCCTGGCTGGCGGCTGTGACCGGTCACCACGGGAAACCACCGAAAAATCTCTCCACCGGGGATTCTGTAAGGCTGCTGCGGGATCACTTTCCCGCTCAAGTGCTGGAGGATACCCGACAGTTTGTTCTCGAAGCGACGGAGTTGTTGATGCCCGATGGGCATCCATTGCCCGTACACCAGGACGGGCAGTCTGAACGCTATCGGCAATCCTCTTGGCTGCTTTCAGGACTTGCGGTGACGGCGGACTGGCTAGGTTCTAACACTCTCTGGTTTCCCTATCAAAAACCAGAAGTCGGACTTCCAAAATACTGGCGGGACACGGCACTCCCCCAGGCACACCGAGCCGTTGCTGAGAGCGGACTTACACCAAACATCCCCATCTTCTCGGGATTCGAAAACCTGTTCCCGAGCATCAAGACTCCCTCGCCCTTACAAGCCTGGGCCGAGACCGTCCATATCACGAACAGCCCTCAACTCTTCGTGCTAGAGGAGCTCACAGGCTCCGGCAAGACTGAGGCCGCGCTCACGTTAGCCGCCCGCCTCATGGCAGAGGGCCAGGGGCGGGGTGTCTATCTGGCGTTGCCTACCATGGCGACGGCGGATGCCATGTTCGACCGGGTCCGCCGGGATGATGTTTGGCGGCGATTCTTCGCCGGTGGAGAAGCGCAGCTTGCCTTGGCTCATTCAGCGGATCGACTGAAACTTCGCCTGGAAGAAGCTAATCGACAGGATGCTGGCTATGGTCCTGGAGAAGAGGAATCAGCCTCAAGAAATTGCACAGCCTGGCTCGCAGATAGCCGCAAGAAAGCACTGTTGGCGGATTTTGGCGTGGGTACTTTGGATCAGGCGCTACTCGCAGTGCTGCCTGCACGACATCAGTCGCTGCGGTTGTTGGGACTGGCCAACAAGGTGTTGGTGGTGGATGAGGTTCATGCCTGCGACTCCTATATGGGTGAGCTGCTGGTTAGTCTGTTGCGTTTTCATGCTGCTCTGGGTGGGTCGGTCATTTTGCTTTCAGCAACCCTTCCACTGTCCCAACGCGCCCGCTATATCAAAGTTTTCGCCGAGGGTGCGGACATGGCGGTGGCGTGCCCGATGGAAGTTGGTTATCCACTAGCAAGCCATTTTTCCACCAATGGGCTTGTCGAACAGCCGCTTGAAACTCGCGCGGAATCTGCCCGTCATGTTGTCGTGCATGCGCTGCATGAAGAAAGGGAAGTCCAGGAACGCTTGCAAAACTCGCTTGCGCAAGGCCGTTGCGTTGTGTGGATACGCAATAGCGTGGCGGATGCAGTAGAAACCTGGAAAGCCTGGAATGCCTCTTATCCAGAATATCCGGCGACGCTCTTTCATGCTCGCTTTGCCTTAGTTGATCGCCTGCGTATTGGTAAGGAAAAGATTGAGGTTGTCTTCGGCCCCGACAGCACACCCGTCGCCAGACGCGGAAAGCTGGTTATCGCGACTCAGGTCATCGAGCAATCGCTGGATGTGGACTTCGACGACATGGTGACCGACCTCGCTCCGATTGATCTGGTGGTCCAGCGCGCCGGGCGGTTGCAACGTCACAAACGAGATGCCGACGGTAACCGGCTGCAAGATACCAACATTGTCGATGGACGCGGGGACGCACGGATGGCTGTGCTTATGCCCATGCCCGTAGAAGATGCAGCCAAGCGCTGGATGATTGATTTACTTCCGAGGGGAGGGATGGTTTATCCCGATCACGGAAAACTTTGGCTGACCGCTCGCTGGCTTTTCCAAAACGGCGGGTTCGATTTGCCACGGCAAGCGAGAGACATGATAGAGGCCGTATATGATGAGGCAGCTTTCGACAGCTTGCCTGAGGGACTCAAAGAAATAGCGCTGAGAGCCGAGGGTGCTAGCCGCGCCGACCAAGGGGTGGCGCGTGGTAACCTGCTCGCTTTTGACGAAGGCTACAACCCCACCAGCCTGCAATGGCAGGACGAAGGCGAAGCTCCCACCCGTCTTGGTGAAAAAACAGTACGTGTACGATTGGCTCGCCTGCTGGATGGTGTTCTTCGACCCTGGGCACAAACTACGACCGGCATGGAATGGGCACTATCCGAACTTACCGTCCCCTATCGTCTGATTGCCAAGGAAAGTGAGCGCATGGCAGCAGCATTAGCGGCAGCTAGATTCACCATGCCCGATGAAGGTCGTTATGTCGTCATCATCGCGTTAAATAAAGACGGCGAGACATGGCGCGGCTATGCCAAAAGTATGCGCAACGAGGAAGTCTGTGTCGCATATTCATCTGTCATGGGACTCACCGTCGAAAAAGGAGTGAAAGATGAATCTGATCAATGAACCCTGGATACCTATCCGGCGGGTAGACGGGACATGCGAAAAGGTCGAAGCCTGGCGCATCACCGATTTCACTGAGGGCAAGAGCCCCATCGTCGCCATCGCCTCGCCGCGCCCTGATTTTGACGGCGCGCTCATCCAGTTTGTGATCGGACTGCTGCAAACCACGTGCACGCCAAGCGAAAGTAAATGGTGGGACTGGCGAGAAAGTCCACCAACACCGGAGACTTTGCGGGAGCGATTTGTGACGGTGCTTGAAGCCTTTGAGTTGGAAGGTGCAAGAGCCTTCATGCAGGACTTCTCGCCTTCTGAGTTAAGTAACAGGCTGAACATTGCAGCACTCTTGATCGAGGCCCCAGGTGAGCAAACCTTGAAAGAAAACAAGGATCACTTCATCAAACGCGGGCGAGTGGAACAGCTTTGTTCGCACTGCGCAGCAACTGCCCTATTTACCCTCCAGACTAACGCACCCTCTGGCGGCCAAGGACATCGCACCGGTCTGCGTGGCGGAGGGCCGTTATGCACGCTGGTGCTCGGCGGAACGCTTTGGGAAACTTGCTGGCGAAATATTCTCACAAAAGCCCGTTATCTTGCGACCGCCGATCTTAACAAGTCTGGTGACGCAGATCGCTTTCCTTGGCTAGCTGGCACGCGCACAAGCGAAGCGGATCCACCGGCAGGGATGACGGGGCTGGTCGATGTTCACCCTGACCAGCAATTCTGGGCCATGCCAAGGCGTATCCGTCTGCAGTTCGATAAACTCGAAAAAATATCATTCTGCGATCTTTGTGGGGCAAAGATCATCTGTGCATGCCGTCATTTTGTCACCAAAAATTATGGTGTGAGCTACAAAGGATTTGAGCATCCCTTGAGTCCGCATTATGTCAAAGACGGTATTGCTAGCCCGGTGCATCCACAACCAGGTGGCATCGGTTATCGGCATTGGCTTGGCCTAGTGGAAAATAGCACAGACGGCAACGTGGAGCGCCGACCTGCCAGGGCAATCGAGCAGTTTCGATCTTTAGCACGGGAAGATGCGCGGCTATGGGCGTTCGGGTTCGATATGGACAACATGAAGGCGCGTTGTTGGTATGACGCTACCATGCCTATCTTTGTTGTGCCAATGGAGATAGAGGTGAGCTTCAAGGGACAGGTGGAATGCCTGGTTCGTGGCGCTAGTTGGGTCGCCCAGATACTGAGATGGCGAGTCAAGGATGTCTTGCTTGGCAAAGAGAATACACGTGGCGATCTGTCCTTCATTCAGAACCATTTCTGGGGTGCTACAGAAGCTGGTTTTTACGAACACGTCCGACGTTTGCGGGACAACTTATCTATGCCTCTTGGGGAGTTAAGCGTGCTGGAAAGCTGGCTCGCAGATCTCCGTATGGCAGCGTTCTCTGTGTTTGACCACTATGCTCAAGCCGGGGATTTCGATGCTGTTGATCCCCGACGGATGGCGGTGGCCCGTAATGACCTAAAGAAGACGCTTGCTGGCAAGAAACTACGCCAACTACTCGGTCTGCCTCAACCCGTCCATAAAAAAACGGCCTAATTTTATAAGGAGATGTTCATGAGCGACAAAACCAGACCGGACAACCCCTTTCCTCAGGGCAAACCCGACCATCCATCGTTCGCTGTTCTTAAGACCTGGTGGCAGTCTCTGGAGACTGATCGTGGTGAACGTGCCGCGCTGCGCCGAGCGGCCAGCCTCACCGAGGTGATGCTGAGTCCGGCCTTTCACCGCCTGCTCAATTCGTTACGTCGGGCAGGTTGCGGCGTGGCGGACTACCGTTATCCGAAGCTCGCTGCCATTGCCGGATTGGCGGCGCGCGTCAAGACGGAAACATCTGAGACGCTTGCTACCCGCATGGGTAGTCCTAAAAGCGGAAGCGACAAGGCCGCCATGTCTGACTTGCGGGTTCGCCGTGTGCTCGCCTGTGACGACGTAGAGGAGTTGTATACCCTGTTGCGACGGGCACTTGCCTTACTGGGCGACCAAGCGAACTTGGCAGACCTTGCGGCGACACTTTGGCACTGGTCACCGATGGACGAAAAACGTTCGAACGATCCACGCCGCCGACTGGCATACGACTATTACGCTGTCGCACCACTTTGACCAGAAGCTTTAACAATGGAGATGGAGGAAACCATGACCACATTTCTGCAACTGCACATGCTCACAAGCTACCCGCCCGCCTGCCTTAATCGCGATGACCTCAACCGCCCAAAGACCGCCATTATGGGAGGGGTGCCGAGACTCCGTGTATCGTCTCAGAGTTTGAAGCGGGCATGGCGGACATCGGAGCAGTTTGAGGCTGCCCTAAAAGGTCACATGGGTACGCGTACCAAGCTGATGGGTGTTCAAATTTATAATCGCATGGTCAAAGCTGGTCTTAAAGAGAAGGATGCCAAGGAATGGGCCCAAGAAATTGCTGGAAAGTTTGGTGCCCTTAAATCTAAGAAAGATGGCAAACCGTTCAATGATCTTGAAATCGAACAGCTTGCTCATTTCAGTCCTGAGGAAGAAGCAGCCATTAATGCTTTGGCGGACAAACTGGCCGCCGACAAACGTAAAATGACAGAAGAAGAGCTGAATCTACTTCGCAAAGAGCACACGGCCGCGGATATTGCTTTATTCGGGCGCATGCTCGCCAGCAGTCCTGGGTATAACACAGAGGCCGCGTGCCAGGTTGCCCACGCCATCACTGTTCATCGCGCTGCTGTGGAGGACGACTACTTTACCGCCGTGGACGACCTCAATACCCACGAGGAGGATGCCGGTTCGGCGCATATCGGTGAGCAGGGCTTTGGGGCTGGACTGTTTTATAGCTATGTGTGTCTCGACTGCGATCTGTTGAGCGAAAACTTAGGCGGTAATGTCGAGTTAGCAAAAAAGGCAATCAAGGCGTTGGTTGAAGCCGCCGCCACTGTCCCCCCAACCGGCAAGCAGAACAGCTTTGCCTCGCGGGCATGGGCACCCTATGTGCTGGCTGAGAGAGGCAGTCGTCAGCCTCGTGGGCTTTCGTTGGCATTTATGAAGCCGGTCAACGAATACGGTGAAGGCATGATTGGCAATGCTGTGACAGCACTTGCTTCGATGCGCATGAACCTGGACAAGGTGTATTACCAAGATAACTCATTGCCGAGTAAGAGCATCAATGCGTTGACTGGCATAGGCGACTTCCAGGAGTTACTTAACTTCGCCGCCGGAACCGGAGGTGCGTAATGCGTGACTACCTCGTGTTTCAGCTCTACGGACCGTTGGTCGCGTGGGGCGACATTACGGTAGGAGAGACACGCCCATCGGCGATGACACCGACTAAGTCCGCCGTACTAGGAATAGTGGCGGCAGCCTTGGGTTTGCGTCGCCCCGATACTGCCCGCACGGAAATGGAACGTGATGAATGGGAGTCATGCCATATCTCCTTGGCTAAGGGCTATGGCATGGCAGTAAAAATGGAGACGCTGGGTTTGCCATTGTCCGACTATCACACGGTTCAGGTACCTTCGTCCGGTTCCGGAAGGAATCGCAAGGTCTTCTCCACTCGGCGGGACGAACTGACCCATGGGGACAAATTTGACCTCAACACGATCCTTTCCCGCCGCGAGTATCGCCAAGATGCTTTCCATGCTGTCGCCTTATGGGCACGAACCACTGCGCCTCACACCCTTCATGAGTTGCGTCGCGCACTACTGGAACCCTGCTTCATGCTGTATCTTGGTCGAAAATCTTGCCCGCTGGCGCTGCCGCTACAACCGGAGGTGAAGAGTGCAGCATCGGTGGAAGATGCGGTGGCGAGTATACAGATTGAAGGTATTTTAGCGCGAGTGGCAGAAGCGGGTGGTGATGCCGGATGGACTAAACCTCTTATGCGTTTCCAGCCCTGCGCGCCCTTGTTGTTGTGGGATAGTGACGCTGAGACTCGCTTGTCGCCAGAGCAAACCGTCATCCGACGCGATGCGCTGCTCTCACGCCGTCGTTGGCAGTTCACGGTGCGTGACGAACACCAAGCCCATCTCGGACAAGGAGGGCAGCCATGAATGGCGAACCCCATTGGCTCTCCCGTGTCACGCCTAGGCCCGACGTTACTTATTCCCAGCTTGTTGATTTAGGCGCGCTCGATCCGTATGGACAGCATCAGGCATTGTGGAAGTTATTCGACGTGGCGAAGAAAGACCGCACAGATCGAGCTGAATTTCTGTTCCGCACTGAGAGCAAAAACCGCTTGCCAGCGTTTTACCTTTTATCCAAGCGCCAGCCTCTCGACCATGCGGGGCTGTGGGATATTGAGTCCAAGCCATATCAGCCTGACATCCAAGTCGGCAATCGCCTAGCTTTCAAATTGCGGGTGAATCCTGTTGTGACACGCGCAGGGGAAGCAGGCAGTCGCAGCAAGCGTCATGATGTAGTGATGGATGCCAAACGCCAGATGAATTGGAAACATCTGCCAGAAGATCAACGCCCAACACTGGCTTACCTAGCGCAGAAAGCCGGTGAGACTTGGCTGCAGGCGCGCGCGGAACGGTTAGGGTGCAAGTTTGATGATGCCGCCGTGCGTGCGGACGGTTATCTCACCTGGCGGAAACATAGTGCCAAGAGCATTGAGCTCTCCATGCTGGATTTAGAAGGTTGCCTGACCATAGTTGACCCCGCACGGTTCACTGATGCGTTACTCAAAGGCGTCGGTCCTGCCAAAGGTTTTGGCTGCGGATTGTTACTGGTCCGGCGTGTGTGACTTAGATGATGTTGGAGTCTTTGTATGGCCGACATTCTGCCTCCGCTGAAACCCATCCCGATTAAGGAGCGGCTGTCCGTGCTTTACATTGAGTATGGCCATCTTGACGTGTTGGACGGCGCTTTTGTGGTCGTGGATAAAAACGGTGTACGAACGCACATCCCTGTGGGGGGTGTCGTGTGTTTGATGCTGGAGCCGGGCACGCGGGTGTCTCACGCGGCTTGTGCTTTGGCGGCCAGGGTCGGAACGCTGTTGGTGTGGATTGGGGAGGCGGGTGTGCGGTTGTATTCGGCTGGACAGCCAGGTGGCGCGCGAGCCGACCGACTTCTCTATCAGGCGAAGCTAGCGCTGGATGATGAATTGCGGTTGAAAGTCGTGCGCAAGATGTATGCGCTCCGGTTTGGCGAAGAGCCTCCCCAGCGTCGCTCGGTTGAGCAATTGCGAGGCATTGAAGGCGCACGGGTTCGCGAGACCTATAAGCGCATGGCGGCGCAGTATGGGTTGCAATGGAAAGCTCGTAACTACGACGTAGACGATTGGGATCAAGGAGACCTCCCTAATCGCTGTCTGTCCGCTGCCACGGCCTGCTTATATGGGATTACGGAAGCCGCAGTATTGGCTGCAGGGTATGCGCCGGCTATCGGCTTCATCCATACCGGCAAGCCGCTGTCGTTTGTCTATGACGTGGCGGATATCTACAAGTTCGAAACCGTCGTGCCCTTGGCATTTCGTATTGCTGCCAAGAATCCTGTGAATGCAGAACAACAGGTTCGTTTAGCCTGTCGTGACAGTTTCCGCGAGACCAAACTTTTGGAACGCATCATTCCTGGCATAGAGGAGATGTTGGCGGCGGGAGAAATTCCACGGCCTGCGCCGTTCGAAGAGCAGGTGTCTCCAGCTATTCCCAATCAGGAGAATCTCGGCGATGCTGGTCATCGTGCTTGAAAATGCGCCACCTCGACTTCGTGGGCGGCTCGCAGTCTGGCTATTGGAGATCCGGGCCGGCGTCTATGTCGGTAACTATTCGGTAAAGGTACGGGATCATATTTGGAGCCAGGTTGAAGCGGGGATCGGAGAAGGAAATGCTGTCATGGCCTGGCGCACGAATAATGAAGCGGGATTTGATTTCGTCACGCTGGGATCAAACCGTCGAATTCCTGTAGTAATCGATGGAGCAAAGTTAGTCAGTTTTCTCCCTGAAAGCGACGCAAATAATCAAAAAGCCCAGCCGTCGTAATGGGCGGCAGGTCTCAAAATTAGTTGGTAGGTTTTACTGGCAATGGATTTGCCTGGTAGATCAATGTGATGAAAGAAGTGTGTTCCCCGCGCGAGTGGGGATGAACCGGGTGGCAAGGAATGGCCGGGGAAGAAGTTGGTGGTGTTCCCCGCGCGAGTGGGGATGAACCGGCCACAATGATAATGATTGCGAATGACAAAATGTGTTCCCCGCGCGAGTGGGGATGAACCGTTTGTCTATGGTGACTATAAGGATTTGAAGGGGTGTTCCCCGCGCGAGTGGGGATGAACCGGCCTATGCGATGCCGGTAACGGAGGAGGGGGTGTGTTCCCCGCGCGAGTGGGGATGAACCGGATTATTTTACCTATGATAATCATCAAATGGGGTGTTCCCCGCGCGAGTGGGGATGAACCGACAAGGGGGGAGCTATGTCGCAGAATTCGTTAGTGTTCCCCGCGCGAGTGGGGATGAACCGGTGTATAACCTCGCCGCCATGATGCTGCTCAGGTGTTCCCCGCGCGAGTGGGGATGAACCGTCCATCAAATAATTCATTCTGGAGTGTGCGCAGTGTTCCCCGCGCGAGTGGGGATGAACCGATCAGTCCTCTTTCTTCATAATGCCACGAGTGGTGTTCCCCGCGCGAGTGGGGATGAACCGGAAGTCGAAGGCTCGTCATAGATCCTGACTGCCTGGCGTGTTCCCCGCGCGAGTGGGGATGAACCGCCTTGAAGAGCTTACCCAAGGCCGGAGCCGTCGTGTTCCCCGCGCGAGTGGGGATGAACCGTTGCCGTATATGCAGTTCTACCCGGCGGACTAGTGTTCCCCGCGCGAGTGGGGATGAACCGGCGAAGGCGCTGCTGGCGCGGCTTGAGAAGTTGTGTTCCCCGCGCGAGTGGGGATGAACCGAAACTACAGGCCGATGAACGCCGGGGCGATCTGTGTTCCCCGCGCGAGTGGGGATGAACCGAGCGGGCGGAGATCCCGCTGATGCCGTAAGAGGTGTTCCCCGCGCGAGTGGGGATGAACCGTTATATTCTGTTCGCAGGACAGAACTGTGTGAGTGTTCCCCGCGCGAGTGGGGATGAACCGTAGTGGAACACCCAGCCATTGCCCTGACCGGTGTGTTCCCCGCGCGAGTGGGGTTGAACCGCCCTGGTGCGGTTGGTTCGTGGTGTTCACGAAGTGTTCCCCGCGCGAGTGGGGATGAACCGGCCGAGAAGAACGGGATTGTGCCGGTCTTAAAGTGTTCCCCGCGCGAGTGGGGATGAACCGTTGAACTGAGCAACGCGAGGCGTCTCTGGTACGTGTTCCCCGCGCGAGTGGGGAT
>JAUYAO010000042.1 GCA_030692565.1 Nitrospira sp. | reverse complement strand
GCGACGGCAACGGTGCTGCTTGAGCGTGTGAAAAGCTATTTGATGGAAATCTAAAAATCTGTGTGAGGAAAACCCGATCAAATTTTCCCCACAATGCAGGGTTGCAGGCAAAATTGATGAGAAGACCGACAGGCTGCTAGGGAGTTTTAAGCGAAATCTGAACTCCATTTTCCATCTCAGCCAATAGCTTGTGGGCCTGTGCGAGGTAGTAGGTTGGTTCCTGATTCTCCTTGTGAAGCGTGATCACGCTAGTGAGTGCCTCCCTAGCCAAGTCAACTCTTCCAGAGCTGAACGCGACTTGTCCAGCATGGAGAGAGCACGACGCTGCCATGGCGTGAACGTCCACGGCAAGGCGGCTTGCCGGCGTGGCGACGAAACGTTCCAGTTGTTGCGGCATCGGGAGCACAAATCCGTCATGTCCCTGGCCAGCCAAGGCGGCCGTCGTGAGTTTTCCCATAGCCTGCTGGGTTTCGCCCAGATCTGAGGTGGACTTACAGTGCGTATATGTTCCCCAAAGGTTCATGAATCCAGGGTTGTCGAGGCCTACTGTTTTGAGAGGCGCACCGGCCTGGCACCCTGAAATGAGCAGGGCCAAGCCGAGCACGCTGCCGATAGATTGCTTGGAGAAGGTCTGCTTCAAGTCTAGGCTCCTCAGGTGAAAGATTCACCGCATCACTTACTGAGGGTACTGTGCAATCAATAGACCTGAGTTGCGCAATCGCAAGTCGCTGAATTTATTAAAGTAAATTTCAGTGAGCACGGGTGGGATGTTGTGAAGATCGCTCAGTGTGGTGTCTTTGCAACAGAGGTGTAAGCGGGAAGTTATGAGTTGAAGATCTGGACTAGAATGCCTGTGCGGGTTGTCGCCGTCGTCTTTCGCATAATGTGTTTGATGTGCTCTTTAACTGTTTGCTCTGTAATGAGGAGAGCATTTGCGATCTCTTTATTGGTCCATCCTTTGGCCAAATGTTCCACCACGGCTTGTTCACGATTCGTGAGCTGGAATTTTTCGCGGGCATGGTCGGTATTGAGGTTCTGCCTTCTTCCAAGCTCTTCCATGGTGACCACCAGGCGAGCATGCTCCACACCGGCACGATCAGGTAGGCCAAATCCGCGAAGCAAAATGGGTTGGCTCGGATCCCCGCTCACTCGTTTCAGTTCAAATTGCTCCCAATCTTTTGCTTCGGTCCGAACATGGAGCGCCTTGATAATTTCCCCGCAGAGTTCAGTGAGTGCCGTTGGCAAAACGCCGTGGGCCGATCGAGCAGCCGATCCTGCCTGTTCCGCGGCATTGATTTTTTTAGCCAGCTCCGTTGCTTGACGATTCATGTGGAGCAGTTGCATAGCGGCCGTTAACACAACAATTCCTGAACCGGCACGTTGGTCGGCAAGGCCATCTGATTGATCGGCGTGCTGAGTTGATTCAGTCATGGATTCTCTTTACGACAGACTCGGCAGTATTGCTAGACAATTGAACAAACTCTGATAGAGTGCAGCGAGTGAAACGACACTAGAAAGAGTACCTAACCCTTTAGGGGGAGTCAACACCTACGTTAGAGAATATTGGCCTACATCATCGGTATTGTTCGCCTCGGAGGTATTCCCTATAGTTCAGTATGATTGGAAAAAGAGTAGCGCAAGTTGGGCTAGCTACTATCGAAAATCCAATTCTCAAGTTGCGGATAGGGAAGCCAAGGAATTAATCCTTACAGGGGAGGCGTGATGTGGGACAGATAAGCTGGGAGTGGCCGATGACCGATTGTGGAGAAAGTCATAGGGATCGAGTGGCGATGCTGCGGCCTATCCCTTATCAATTGACTAGACCTGCGGATGAACCTGCTCAAGCAGCTCGTGAAGGCAAGGCGCTCTCCTTGAACATCAGCAGCGGGGGAATGCTCATATTGATGGAGCAGGCCCCTCCTGTAGAGCAGGTGTTGAAGGTCTTTGTGCCGACTCCGGTTACGGTCGCTGAGACGCCTACGTTGGCTGAAGTCCGGTGGGCAAGGCGCGTCCCTTTTGGAAAAGGGGTAGGCCCGTACTTGGTCGGTCTCAAGTTCATGTTTTGAATGAATAGTTTTTGAATTTAGCCTCGCTGTGCAATGCTCTCCGAGTGGGTAGTGGCTCAGTACGGTACGGAAATCTTGGTAGGCGGTTGGTAAGGGAAGTTGAGGGTAGCGCGGATGCAAAAATGGTATATTGTCATGGCTAAGCCCCGCCAGGAACATTCTTCAACATCGTTTCTTGGTCAAGCAGGGATTGAGACCTATTACCCTGAAGTGAAAGAGTGTTTTACCGTTGGCGGAGAGCGTCGCTTTCGTCGTTCGGGCTTGTTCCCAGGCTATTTTCGCGCGTTTCGACTATGAACGAGAATATAGGATCATTTCATATTCCCGAGGGGTCCGAAAAGTAGTAGCTTTTGGACATACTCCAGCTGAGGTCGATCCGGGCCTGCTTCGTGAAATCCAAGAAAGCATTCGAAGGCGAGATGTCGTGCAAGTGCCAAGTTTTAGGTCCGGGGATGTGGTTCGCATAAATAGCGGGCCATTTGCTGGAATAAGAGCAGTATTTGAGTCTGCAATGCCGAGAAAAGAGCGAGCCGTTGTATTGTTGCATGTGCTTTCTTGTCAGAGTCGGGCAGTCGTGCAGTTCTCGGATATCGAGGAGTTTTCAGAGGCAGTCTAGGCGGCAGGTGATTTTGGGGACAGAGTTTTCGGAGAGGTGGTGCCTCGGATGGGCGGTAGCTTGTCTTGTTTGTCCGCCCCTGCTAAAGGAGTTTACAACGATGCAAAGAATTAAACCTTTCGCTGTGATTGTCGGGTTAAGCATGTGTGTCTTGCTCGGCCCAGCGTTGGCGGTTCCCCAGGACACAGATGTCAAGAGAGGAGTAGCCTCCCCCTCTACAAAATCCACAGTCGGCTCAGGAGACAAGTCTCTCTTGATAGTCACGCCAGAGTACATTATTGGTCCCGAGGATATTTTGGAAATCACTGTGTGGAAGAATTCAGATCTTTCCAAGCAAGTTCAGGTACGGCCGGATGGCAGAATCTCTCTTCCGCTCCTGGGCGATATTTCGGCCGTTGCCAAGACGCCCGTGCAATTGGCTGAAGAGATCTCTACGGGGCTCAGGGCCTACATGGAGAATCCAACCATTTCGATTATGGTGAAGGAAGTAAACAGTTATCAGATATATGTCTTAGGGGAAGTCAATAAGCCCGGTAAATTTCCGCTCAAAAGTAAGACCACGCTTTTGCAGGGGATTACCGTGGCCGGCGGATTTACACCGATGGCGGCCAGGAATAAAATCGTTGTATTTCGCTTCTCCAAAGACGGGGAGGGCTTAACTAAACTCAAGGCAAGTTATGACGACATCGTTGTGCGCGACGGATCAGTTCAGAATATGGAGTTGAAGCCCGGCGATCAGATTGTTGTGCCGTCAGAAACGATGGTAATACTGCCTAGTCGTTAGTGGGTGGACCGGTTGTTCTTAAGTTCAGCGAGCGATCAAGTATTGGCGATTTGCCGCATGTGCTGTAGTTGAGATACTTGGAGAGGTAAGGCGACGATGACAGTATGGACTTGGGCGTTGGCTCGAAATCTTGCGGCTGCGGCGGTTCTGATTTGTGCTCTTAGTGGGATAGGGGGTTGCTCTCAGCAGAATATCCAATATCAGGGCATGTCCGTTCCCCCGACTGAGTTTCTCATCGGGCCGGAGGATGTTCTCGTCGTCACTGTCTGGCGCAATCAAGAGTTGTCGAAAGAAGTGATTGTAAGGCCCGATGGCAAAATTTCTTTGCCTCTGATCGGGGACATCATGGCCGCGGGATTGTCCGCGCAAGTTCTTTCGAAACATGTGGCTGATGCATTGGCGGAGTTTATGTCCACTCCGACGGTATCTGTCCAAGTGAAAGAGATCAATAGCTACCACATTTTTGCAGTCGGTGAGGTTGGGAAGCCTGGGAAGATTCCTCTCAAGTCATTCACCAGTGTGGTGCAAGGGATCTCGTATGCCGGAGGGTTTACGACGTTTGCTTCCCGTAATAATGTGCACGTGCTTCGTATGGTGAAGAATGCCCAAGGGGAGACCAAGCAAGTCATGATTCCCGTGCCGTATCTAGATATTGTGCAAGGGAAGAATCTGGAGGCCAATTTCATTCTGAAGGCTGGTGACGTCATTGTGGTACCGTGATGCCGGCCGGCGGATAGCTAAAGCTGTTCTATTGATCGGGCTGGTTACCTGGTGGTCGACGGGAACCTCCGTGTGGGCCCAAACAATCATCATTCCAACATTGTCGGTCTCAGAGACCTATGACTCAAACGTGTTCTACACTCCGAAAACATTGCTGAGTCCTGGTTTCAAAGCAGAAGACTTTATGACTACGGTGATACCTCAGATCAATTTCGCTCACGCCGGCCCGCGCGTAAATGGCAGTTTTTCTGTGGGGGCTAACATTACGAAGCACGTGAATAATCCCAGTCTCGACTATACCGGGATCAATACTGCTGGCCAGTTGGATTTGAAGCGGTGGGCGAACAGTTTTTCGCAGCGTATCTCGGCCTTGTCCGTTCGAGGAACCTATCAGTTTACGCCATCATTGAGCGGTTTCGGGGCAACGACCGGCGGGGCACTAGGAACTGGTTTTGGAAATACTAGTGTCACCTCTCCGGTTGATGCGGGACTGATTACAAACCGTGTGTCGATGCATAATATGAACGGTGGTATTACCGGGGGATATGACCTCTCCAGAAATACTTCACTCACGGCCAGTTACAATTACACAAGGCTTACTTTCGGGAACCAATCAGGTGGGCTTAATAATCAGCTGTTCGATACAGATGGCCACACAACAATGACCGCACTGACTACCAAGGTATCGCCGACAGACACAGTGGGGACGACCGCGACCATGTCTCACTTTATTCAAGGGGGAGGTTCGGGCGGCGGGTCGGGTTCGTTTACGACCATTTCAGGGACGGCGAACTGGGCAAAACTCTGGACAAAGCAATTGAGCACCTCCCTAGCGGGCGGCGGGATTTTCACTCTCCCTATAGAGTCCGCCGTGCCAGGCCAATCAATCAAGTCGACCTTTGCCCCGACTGGGACGGTCAGAATGACGTACAGTTCGTTTTCGGAAGGCTTGCGGGCAGCGGGGGCGGCGCCAGGGCCGTTTGATAATTTGCCGAGGGTGGCCGGCAGCCTGGCCCCAGGAGGGGTCATTGCGCCAGGCGCCTTCACGACATCGCTGAGCTATAACTTCAGCATCTTCCCGAGTTACGCCCTTAATGCAGGGCCAATGAAGACGCATGTTGTCGGTATCAATGCCAGTGCGGGAATTACCTCTAAGCTCACGGCGCAGGCCGGAATGAACGTTTCGCATGGAAGTACGAGTACGCCTGCCTCGAGTTTTGACACGCTTGGCGCGACGGCCGGGGCCAGCTACCTCTTGGGGCCGGTAATGGTCAATCTCACCTATAACTGGCTGTATTTTTCAAACTCGTTTGCTCAAACAGCTCAGACCCAAGCTGAATATGCCTTCTCGAAAAAGATGATCATGTTGTCGCTCTCCTACGCGTTCACGAGTCAATCGTTCTTTCAAATGGGCGGATTGGGGAGTCTTGGGTCTTCGGAATCCACAGAGGGTGTAACTGTTCCCTCTGGCGCAGCGACAGGAAGTGGTTCTTCTGGATCCGGCGTATTAAAGAAGGAGTAAGAGATTGTTTACGGGGTTGAGTACTCCTGAAGACTATTTCAGGGCCATAAAAAATCATAAGTGGATGATTGTCATTCCGATTGTCGTCTGCGTTGGTCTGGCGGCGCTGCTCTGTCAATGGTTGCCCAAGAGTTATCGCTCCAATACCCTGCTCTACTATCAAGAACAGAAGGTGCGGGGCATAAAGGGTGTCGATGCCCCGGAATCGGGCGGAGACGCGAATCGGCCGGATCTTGCAATGGGGACACGCATCGATGCGCTCAAAGAAGTTTTATATCGGCAGGATTTGTTGACGCAAGTAGCAGAGGAGTTTCATCTGTACGGCTACTATAAAGAGAACGCGACGCCGGCCATGGACAATAGTGTCGCATCGGGCCTGAGACAGCTCGTAAAAATCGAGTCGCAAGGCAGCGGTCTTTTGAAAGTCTCTTTTTCAGATGCGGATCCGTTGATCGCCAAAGCGGTGACGGCAAGATTCGCCGACCTCTTCATTCAGGAAAATACAAAGACGAGGACGGCGATTGCTCAGAGTTCGACAGAATTCTTGCAGCACGAATTGGACGGCCTAAAGGGGCAGTTGGAAATCAAAGAGCGGGCTATCGCTCAGTTCAAACAGTCTCATCTCGGCCAGTTGCCTGAACAAATGGATTCCAATATGCGAGCCATTGATCGGCTAGAGAACGAGATGACGGCGCAGCAAGAGATGGACAAAACCCTGAACCTTCGCCTCGAATCCGTCGACAAGGCAATCAGAGAGTATGAGGATCCTTCCAGTGATGTAAGTCCAAAACGAGCCGAAAAAGATCCACGGTTAATGAAGATACGGGAATTGGAGAGGACATTGGCCGGCTATCGGTCAATGTACAAGGAGACCTATCCGGACGTCGCCCGGGTAAAGAATGAGTTGAGCCAGATTCAAGCCATGACGACAGAAGAGTACATCGCGCTCTATATTGAGCCCGAAGCGGCCGAGATTGATGGGCCCAGGAGACCGAAACGCAAACCCGTTGACCCGTATAAGGCAGAATTACTCAAGCAGCGGGACGACTTATTACGTGAGCAGGAATTACTCCGGCTCAGGCAAGCTCGCATCACCTCGGATATTAGAAAGTATGAGTCGCGAATCGAAGGCACGACGGTCCATCAGCAAGAACTCATGTCTATCCAACGGGACTACGACAATCTCCAGAAAAATTATCAGTCGCTTCTGGAAAAGAAATTGACTGTTGGCATGGCCGGAGATCTTGAGACGAAGCGGCAAGGCACGCAGATGCGCATTGTGGAACCTGCCAGTCTGCCCACATGGCCAGAGAAGCCGAACTTGATTATGGTCATGCTGGGAGGTCTGGCTGCGGGCTGTGCGTTCGGATTCGGCAGTGCGATCGGCGTTGAAATGCTTCGCCGAGGATTCGTGTCGGCCGAAGAGGTCGAAGTCACGCTGGGGCTGCCGGTCTTTGCGGTAATCTCTCATTTTGAGTCGGCTTGGCCGGGGGGAGCGAAACTGACGGCAGAAACAGCTCGCCGTAAGGACCGGTTGCTGGCCCTGCCAGGTGGGCGGAAAGAAGGACTGCTTGTCGCGAACGGAGGCCCCATGGCTGAGCGTGGGCAGGTTTCGGTAGGGCCGGAACTCGTCGCGATGTGGTACCCAAGGTCCGCGGTAGCAGAGCAGTATCGAGTCGCGGCAACGAGAATAGGGTTGATGGCAGGTCAGCAGGAAAGCACGGTGATCGTTATGGCGAGTGCGCTGATGGGAGAAGGAAAGACGTCCACCGCCCTCAATCTCGCCCATGTCTTTGCCAGAGATCTCAATAAGAAGACGGTGTTGGTGGACTGTGACTTGAAACGCCCCATGGTGCATGCCTATGCCGGGATGGAACTGGGCGTGGGATTAAGTGAAGTACTACTCGGAGAAAAGCAGTTTGAGGAATGTCTTGAGTATCATGAACAGCTAGGGGTCTGGATCCTTCCCGCAGGCATTATCCAATCTGGAATCGCGGCCTTAACTCACGTGGATCGGTTGTCCAAGCTCATTAGTAATTTGCGTGAAAAGTTTGAATGCATTGTGCTCGATGCGCCACCCTTATTGCCCGTCGCCGAGTCCCTGTTGATTGTGAGAATGGCAGACGTTGTGGCGCATGTGATTCGCGCCCGCAGCACTCCCCGGGACGCCGTCATGAGTGCCATGAAGATGGTGGGACAAGAGCGACCGATGGGGGTGATCCTAAACGGAGTGGAAGAGCAGGATTCGCCGTATTCATACTATAGCTATGGCAATAAGGTCTATGAACCTCACCGTACCCAACTCAGATAGATCACGCACGGAGAAACTGGTGATCTTGCCTGTCGATCATGCTCCTAAGGCAATCTTTAGGGTGCCTGGGGCTCGGAGGCGCATCCTGATTTTAGGGGTTGGGTCACTGGCGAACAATCTGTGCTCGGTACTTGTATCGAGGAGCAGAGTGTTTACGGATGTCATTGGTTTTCTCGCCAAGGAAAGCGCGCAAGTCGGTGCAGAGTTATCCGGCGTGAAGATTCTAGGGACCATAGACCAACTCCTTTCGGTGGTTGAACGCGATCGGGTCGATACGATCGCGGTCTGTTTGGAGGATCGCCGGGCCGTGCTTCCCGTCCAGGTATTGCTGGATTTGAAGGGGATGGGGGTCGACATCTGGGATGGAAATCATCTCTATGAAGAAGAGTCTGGGCGGCTTTCCATCGATGACTTGAAACCGAGCGCAATCATTTTCTCCAGGGAATTTAAGCGAGGCATCGTCGTCAGAACGATGAAACGATCGATCGATCTGCTGATTGCCTCGATAGGTCTTGCACTTATCCTTCCCCTCTTGGCTGTGATTGGAATACTGATTAAGCTGGATTCTCCTGGGCCGATTTTCTACCGGCAGGTGCGGGTCGGCCTTCGCGCTCAGCCTTATATGATCTGGAAATTTCGCTCCATGTTTACGGATGCGGAAAAAGGGGGCGCCAGGTGGACATCGGAGAGGGATCCCAGAATCTCACGGGTGGGGTGGTATTTGCGGAAGTGGAGACTCGATGAATTGCCCCAGCTCATCAATGTGATTCATGGCGAAATGAGTCTAGTGGGGCCACGTCCTGAACGACCGGTCTTCGTTCAGGAATTGAGATCGGTCATCCCATTTTATGATCTCCGGCATGTCGTCCGACCGGGGATTACCGGATGGGCTCAGACTCAATTTCGGTACGGGGCTTCGGCGGAAGACTCCCATATCAAGTTGCAGTATGATCTCTATTATGTGAAGTACCTCTCCCTGCGGTTGGATCTCCGCATTCTGCTTGAGACAATACGAGTCATTCTGCGAGGAGAAGGTGCTCGATGAGCATGCCAGCAGAGAGACCCATTCACTGTCTTTCCTTCGATGTGGAGGAGCATTTTCAGGTTTCGGCATTCTGGTCGGACGCCAGAAGGCAAGAATGGGATCGGTACGAAAGCCGCGTCGAGAGAAATACCCGATGGCTGGCTGAACTGCTTGAAAAGCATGGAATGAAGGCTACGTTTTTTGTCCTGGGATGGGTTGCCGAACGGCATCCCGAGCTGGTCAAGTCACTCACAGCCCAGGGACATGAGGTGGCATCCCATGGATATGGCCATGAATTAGTAACCGCCCAGTCTCCGGAGCGATTTCGTCAAGATGTGCGAATGGCCAAAAATATCCTAGAGGATCTGACCGGAAGTCCCGTCGTGGGCTATCGAGCGCCCAGTTTCTCTATAACCTCCGAGACCGAATGGGCGCTCTCGATTCTGGTCGAAGAAGGCTATCAGTACGACTCCAGTGTGTACGATCGATTTCATCGGACGGAAAAGGGGCCGCTCCCGGGAGAAATGTTTCAAATCACCACTCCGGCAGGTGGAATCTGGGAAGTTCAGCCCTCAACATATAGGGCGATGGGATTTCAGATTCCTGTGGCGGGAGGGGGATATTTTCGGTTGTTTCCTTATGCGGTGTCGAGGACGCTGCTCCGTCGACTCGAAAGCCAGGGCGGGACTCTGGTCATGTATCTCCATCCCTGGGAGATAGATCCTCAACAGCCTCGTATGGATGGGCCGTGGTTGTCACAAATCAGGCACTATCTGAATCTCGGTAAGACCCAGGCTCGATTGAGCCGGCTGCTTGCGGACTTCAAGTTTGGATCTATTCGAGACATCGTTGCCTTCCATAGGGAAACGGACAGTGCAACGTATTCTGCGCATTCTCCCGTTGCAATTCATAACTGACGCTGAGGTGTCAGGAAGTCCGGGTTGCAGCTCGTCGAAAGTTCGTGTTGACAGCAAGTAGAGATCGCGGCAGCGCACTTGCGCTGTAGCGATGCCATCTGCCGCGCGTCGGCGCAAGTTTCCTGTGACTTGGCTCCAACCCATAGTGCGTAACCAGTGAGGTGTATGCCGTGAGACAGAGCTCATCCCTTGTTGTTATCGAGCCAAACAAAAGCTGGTTCGACCTGAAGTTGAGGTCGTTTTGGGATTATCGTGAATTGCTCTATTTCTTGGCTTGGCGGGATCTCAAAGCCAGGTACTCACAGACTGTTATGGGGTTGGCCTGGGCGGTGGTTCAACCGTTGTTCATGATGCTGGTGTTTACCGTCGTGTTCAGTAAGATCGCACAGTTGCCGTCAGATGGAATCCCGTATCCACTATTCGCATATGCGGCATTGGTGCCGTGGACCTATTTTTCCAAGAGCCTTGATCGGGGCGGATTCAGCGTAGTGGCCGAGTCAAACTTGATTACAAAAATATACTTTCCCCGGCTGATCATTCCTCTCTCAGCGACCTTGGGTGGCCTCCTTGATTTTGCCATCGCCTTCCTGCTGCTGGTTGCCATGATGCTATGGTTTGGAGTGCTTCCAACATGGAAGCTCGTAACCGTTCCGCTGTTCCTGGCGCTGACGGTCCTGGCGGCACTGTCCGTGAGTTTATGGTTGTCTGCCTTGTTCGTGAAGTATCGTGATGTCGCGGCGCTGATCCCGCTCTTAACACAGGTCTGGATGTTCGGATCCCCTGTTGCCTACTCAGCCAGTATGGTGCCTCAAGCCTGGCAGGCGTTCTATAATCTCAATCCGATGGTCGGGGTAATCGGGGGGTTTAGATGGGCACTATTGGGAACCCCTGCGCCGGATCCGGTGTTTCTTGCGGTGAACATCGTCACGATCTCAGTGTCTCTTCTGTTGGGGATGGCATACTTCAACCGGATGGCCAATACGTTTGCCGATGTGATTTAGCTACTCAAAATCCAGGATGAGCGTTAGGATAGCCGCAGTAGTTGAGGGTGAGCACTTATCGAGGGTAATTCTGTATGGGTAATGTCGCAATCCGAGTTGAACAGCTCTCCAAAAAATACGAAATTATGATTGGCAAAAGCCGAGGGGAGTCAGGCCTTGCCGAGCGTTTTACGCAAGGCGTCCAGCGGATGCTGCGGATGAAGGGTGCCCCCGCGTCTACCTCGCCCAGACGAGAAGAGGTGTGGCCGATTCGCGATGTGTCTTTTGAAGTCGAGACCGGGGATGTCGTCGGGATCATCGGACGAAACGGAGCGGGGAAGAGCACCCTCCTGAAGCTTTTGTCGAGGATCACCGAACCAACGAGCGGTCGTGCGCAAATGTTTGGAAGGGTTGGGACATTGCTGGAGGTCGGGACCGGGTTTCATCCTGAATTGACGGGGCGCGACAATATTTACCTGAGTGGGATTATTCTCGGGATGAAGAAGGCGGAGATCGACAAGAAGTTTGATGAAATCGTCGAGTTTTCGGGGATCGACAAGTATATCGATACTCCGGTCAAGCGCTATTCCAGCGGGATGTATGTTCGTCTCGCATTTGCAGTCGGCGCGCATCTGGACCCTGAAATCCTGATTGTGGATGAAGTGTTGGCCGTCGGGGATTCGCAGTTTCAGCAGAAATGTATGAACAAAATGCATGACATCGGGGAGAAGGGCAGGACGGTGATCTTTGTCTCTCACAATATGTCGGCCGTCGCACGGTTGTGCAATAAGGCCATTTTTCTCCAGGGTGGGCGGCTTGTGAAGCAGGGGCCCACACATGAGATCGTCGGAGAGTACCTATACAACTCCGGAGCTCTCACCGGGTGCCGGGAATGGCTCGATCCGACAAAGGCCCCTCAAGATGATATTGCGCGCCTGTGCGCGGTGCGAGTGCGGACGGAAAAGGGGATCGTCACCGATACCGTCGACATCGGAGAGGCCGTCGGGGTCGAGCTCGAATATGAAGTGCTTCAGCCTGGCCATATCTTGGTGCCCAACTTTGGTTTCAAAAGCGACGAAGGGGAGACTCTCTTTGTGTCCAATGATCGAGACCCAACCTGGTTACGGCGCCCCCGTCCTGTGGGACGGTACTCAAGTACAGTATGGGTTCCCGGGCACTTTTTTGGTGAGGGAACGGTAATCGTGGGTGGCGGGTTAGTACGAGAGGCTCCATTCCATGAGCATTGTGATTATCCGGAGGCGGTGGCCTTTCATGTCACTGAGAGCAACGAGGGGATTACGGCTCGCGGCGATTATACCGGTGACATTCCGGGGAAAATTCGACCCCTCCTAAAGTGGACCACCAACTGCAATTCTGCTGGAGATAGCCAATAGTTCCGCCCTCAGGATTTTTCAGCACAGAGAGATCTCTTCCCCGCGCCGGCGAACTGTAGCGTGGCTATCCCGGTGCCTGAATACGAGTTCGACTCATGTGTATGTGTGAGATCAGGGCTAGAGAGAAATTATGGCAGAGTGAGGCAGAGCCTCGCGTTGAGGCATCAGGAGGGGAGAATGCCGTGCTGTTCTTGTCGGACGCACTGCATGCAGTCTGCGAGCGAGTCGAGCTGGTTTTCAACTAAGGAGGACGGTCATGAAGGCAGTGATCCTTGCAGGTGGTTTGGGAACCCGGCTATCCGAGGAGACCACGCTGCGGCCAAAGCCGATGGTCGAAATCGGCGGGAAGCCGATCTTGTGGCATATCATGCAGATTCATGCGGTGCACGGGGTGACGGAGTTTGTGGTCGCGCTCGGTTATAAGGGAGAGATCGTAAAAGAATATTTCCTGAATTTCGTCGCGATCAACAACGATCTATCCATTGACCTGTCCACCGGGAAAGCGACCATTCATGATGGCATCCAGCCAAAATGGACGGTCCATCTCGTAGATACAGGTGCAGGAACGCAAACAGGCGGACGGGTCGGTCGCCTCAGGAAGTGGCTGGGGAACGACGAGACGTTTATGCTCACCTACGGGGACGGGGTGGCGGATCTCAATATCACGAAACTCGTGGAATTTCATCGGTCTCATGGCAAGCTAGCCACGATGACATCGGTGCGGTCGCCGGCGCGCTTCGGACGCATCGGGTTTGACGGCGATAGTGTGAGGGAGTTCTTCGAAAAGCCCGAGGCCGGGGAAGGGTGGATCAACGGGGGATTCTTTGTGCTCAACACTAAAGCGCTCGACTACATTTCGGGCGATGACACAATTTGGGAACGCGATCCTGTCGAACGGCTGGCCCACGATGGACAGATGATGGGTTTTAAGCACTACGGGTTTTGGTCGTGCATGGACACGCTGAAGGAAAAGAACTACCTGGAAGAACTGTGGCAATCCGGTAAGGCTCCTTGGAAGATCTGGTAGACGAAGGTGCGCCGGACCATGGCGGTAAGACAGCGGTGGCCGCATCGTTCGAGCGGAGCCCCATGTGGCGAATGCGCTCAGGATCAGCGGAGGCGAAATGGAGCGTGAAGGGTGGCCTTGGCTCACAGCGAGAGGCGGAGAAAGACCGGGGGCCGGATGTCGGGGGCGCTGACACTCAGCGGCTTACGGCACCTGTGCCGGAATGAAGGTGGGGCAAGCGCTGGATCGTATCGTAGAGTAATTCGCTAATGAAAGAGGTTATGCATGGGTGCTGAGAAGTCGTTGTACGCGACGGCCACGGAATGGCTCGATGAAGACTGGGCGCGAATGGAGAAGACTCTCGGCGACCGCGTCCAGGCATTCGCGGGGAAGCGTGTGCTCGTCACAGGCGCCGCAGGGTTTCTTGGGTTCGGGTTCCTGCACTTCCTGGCATATCTCAACCGGAGCGCGTTGAAGGCGGCGCCTCTTTCTTTCATCGCGGCTGATAACTTCATCAGAGGCTGTCCGCGCTGGCTGGTCGAACTCGCCGCTGGAACCCCGCGCATGCGGCTCATTCGACAGGACATCACCAAGCCCTGGCCTGACGCAGAAACCGAACGGTTTGATTTCATTATTCACGGCGCCTCCATCGCCAGCCCGCAGGTCTATCGAAAATATCCATTGGAGACACTGGATACCAACATCTCGGGATTGCGTCACATGCTCGATCTGGCGAGGCGGCATCAGAGCGTGAGCATTCTGTACTTCAGCTCCAGCGAAATATATGGCGACCCGCCCGCGCACGAAATCCCGACACGCGAATCATACCGAGGGAATGTCGCCTGCCTCGGACCCCGGGCATGTTATGACGAGTCCAAACGGCTGGGAGAAACGCTGTGTTACCTCTATGCGCAGCAATATGGGGTGCCTGCGAAGATCGTGCGCCCCTTCAACAATTATGGCCCGGGATTGAGGCTGGCAGACGGGCGGGTGTTACCTGATTTTTGCCGGGACGTGCTCGCCGATCGAGATATCGTCCTGCATTCTGATGGAAGCCCGACCAGAACGTTTTGCTATGTGTCTGATGCCCTGACAGGATACCTCCTCGCGTTACTCTCAACCCATCATGCCGAGCCGTTCAACGTGGGCTCAGAGGCTCCTGAGATTTCTATGCGTGACCTTGGGGCGATGCTCTTGGCGGTCGCCGGAAGCAAACGGCAGGTGATTCACAAGCCCAGCGCAGAAGCCGATTATTTGACGGACAATCCCAACAGGCGATGCCCCAATCTTGAGAAAAGCCGCAACTTTTTGGGTTATCAGCCGCTTGTCGATCTCCGGGCCGGTCTTGGAAGAATGCTGCATTGGTACCGGCAGTTCGTTGAATTAGAGAACCTGGTCGAGGCACCGCAAGGCAAGTAGCAACGGAGCGACTATGAAAATCTCAGTCATCGGAACAGGGTATGTCGGGCTCGTATCGGGGACGTGTCTGGCGGAGAGAGGGCATCGCGTAACCTGCGTGGACATCCGATCAGAGGTGGTGAATGAAATTAACGCAGGACGTCCTCCCATCCATGAAATCGGCTTGGAGGATATGCTGCAAACGGTGCGCAAGAACGGCACCCTTTCTGCGACCATCGATGCGCGGCAGGCCATTCTCGACTCGGACGTGACATTGATATGCGTTGGGACCCCGACGGTAGCCGGCCGGATGGACCTGTCCCAGGTTGTGGCTGCTGCGGAAGAGATCGGGGCCGTGCTGGCGGAGAAGCGTACGTACCATGTGGTGGCGGTGAAAAGCACCGTCTTGCCGGGAACGACGGAAGGGCCGGTACAGTCGGCCATCGAATCCCGTTCAGGGCGGAAAGTAGGAGAGGGATGGGGGTTGTGCATGAACCCCGAGTTTCTCCGGGAAGGTCGAGCCGTCGAGGATTTTCGGTTGCCGGATCGCATCGTGGTCGGGGCAACGGACGACACCGCTGCAGAGGTTTTCCTCCGCGTGTACGAGGAGTTCACGTGCCCCAAGCTGGTGACGACACCGCGAACGGCGGAAATGATCAAATATGTGTCGAACTCCATGCTCGCGACGTTGATCTCTTTTTCCAACGAGATCGGAAACATGTGTGCGGCTCTTCCCGGAGTAGATGCCCGGTTGGTGTGGAAAGGGGTGCATCTCGACCGGCGGTTGACTCCGGTGGGCGGAGAAGCCGGCGGGCCGGCCGGGGTGACCGAATATTTGTGGCATGGACTTGGATTCGGGGGAAGTTGCTTCCCCAAGGATGTGGCGGCGTTGCGGGGATTCGGCCGCACGGTAGGAGAACCCACCAGGATATTGGACGCCGTCCTGGAAATTAACGCCGCCCAACCGCTTCGGATGGTGGCGCTCCTGGAAAAAGAAGTCAACCTCTCGGGGAAAAAGATCGCGATTCTCGGGCTGGCGTTCAAGCCGGGGACCGATGATTTGCGCGAGTCCCCGGCGCTCCCGCTGGTGGAAGAACTGGTAAAGAGGGGAGCGCAGGTAGTCGCGCACGACCCGATCGCGATGCCTCAGGCGAAGAAGCGCGTCGAATTCTCCAAGGTTCGTTTCGTAGAGAGCTGGCAGGCGGCGCTTCAGGAGAGTGACGCCTGCTGTCTGGTGACGGCGTGGCCCGAATACCGCAGCATATCCGCTTCCGATTTCTCACGGCTCATGCGGCATCCACTCCTCATTGACGGACGAGGCATTTATGACCCGGCGGTATTCACGTCGGGCGGAGTCCGGTGGCGTGGCGTGGGCTATACCCCAACCTCGGGGTAGGAAATCCCGCCCCGGAAAGACACAGCATCGAACTCAGATTCCCCTCTTAGAAGGAGTGATGGCCATGGATCATGCAGGGTGCCGGTTTTGCGGAACAACGTTGCAGCATGTATTCGTCGATCTCGGCATGTCGCCGATGGCGAATTCATATCTGAAGCCGCACCAACTGAACCGCATGGAGCCATTTTATCCATTGCGAGCCTTTGTCTGCGAGCAGTGTTTCCTGGTGCAACTTGAAGAGTTTGAGAGCCCGGATCACATTTTTTCCGACTATGCCTACTTCTCTTCGTTCTCCGATCTGTTCCTGCAGCATGCCAAAGATTATGTGGATATGGCGATGGACCGGTTCAAGCTGGGGGCGAGCAGTTACGTGGTAGAGATCGCCAGCAACGACGGATATCTGCTCCAGAATTTTGTGAAGCGCGGGGTTCCGGTCCTGGGTATAGAGCCGGCCAAGAATGTGGCGGAGGTGGCCGTCAAGAAGGGAGTGCCCTCGCTCGTCAAGTTCTTTGGGGTTGAGACCGCCCGTGAACTGGCCGCGAAGGGGCCACGTCCGGATCTCCTCATAGGGAACAATGTGCTGGCCCATGTGCCTGACTTAAATGATTTTGTAGGCGGACTGAAAGTGCTCCTGGGGCCGAACGGAGTCGTCACCATGGAGTTCCCTCACTTGATGAGGCTCATGGCCTTCAACCAGTTTGATACGGTCTATCACGAGCATTTCTCCTATTTCTCTTTAACGACCGTGGCGCAGATATTCAGCAAGCATGGACTGACCCTCTTTGATGTCGAAGAAATCTCGACGCACGGCGGGTCGTTACGGATCTATGCGCGCCATGACGGAGATGCGTCCAAGCCGGTCACCGAGCGGTTGACGGCTCTAAGGGCCAAGGAAGCGGCGGAAGGCTTTGCAACACTCGACCATTACCTGTCTTTTTCCGAGGGCGTGAACGAGACGAAGCGCGCGCTCCTGGAGTTTCTGATCAAGGCGAAACGGGAAGGCAAGAAAGTCGTAGCATACGGAGCGGCGGCGAAAGCCAGCACCTTGCTCAATTTTTGCGGTGTTCGGACGGATCTAGTCGATTACCTGGTCGATAGGAGCACGTACAAGCAGGGGCATTGGCTGCCGGGAGTTCACATCCCCATTTACGATCCCGAACGTATCAAGGCAGACAAACCGGACTATGTGATGATTCTGGCCTGGAATCTCAAAGATGAAGTCATGGCACAGATGGCGTTCATTCGTGACTGGGGAGGAAAATTCGTCGTACCGATCCCCAAGATCACGGTCTATTCGTGAGCGGTCTGGATGTTCGGAAGGGTCTATGGTGAAGAGCGGCAAGAGCGGCGATCGTGACGCGTCACAGGAGGCCGGGCAGGCCATGCATGGCCTGATGGCCGAATTGTTTCCCATCTGTCGAAGCATCACAGGCCAGGGCGTACGTGAGACGCTTGGTCGTATTCAGACTCGCATCCCCCTCAATATTCATGAGGTGCCCAGCGGCACGCAGGTATTCGATTGGACCGTTCCGTTGGAGTGGAATATCCGCGACGCCTATATAAAGAACCTGCGAGGAGAGCGGGTGGTCGACTTCCTGCAGTCGAACCTCCATGTCGTCGGGTATAGCAGTCCCGTGCGCCGACGAATGCGCCTCTCCGAGTTGAAGCCGCACCTCCATACACTTCCCGGCCATCCCGACTGGATTCCCTACCGGACGTCATACTACAAGGAGAGCTGGGGGTTCTGTCTCAGTCACAATCAGCTGCTCGGCCTGACGGACGAAGAGTACGACGTTTGCATCGATGCGGCGCTGGCCGAGGGGCATCTCACATACGGAGAAGTACTGTTGCCTGGGCGGAGTCAGGATGAAGTGCTTATTTCCACCCATGTGTGCCATCCCTCGCTGTGCAACGATAATTTGTCCGGAATTGCCGTAGCCACATGGTTGACCGACTGGCTTCGCGCGCAACCGCGGCGGTATTCCTATCGGGTCCTGTTTATTCCGGCAACCATCGGCTCTATCACCTGGTTGAGCCGGCATCAGGATGAGGCGGCGCGCATCAAACACGGGCTGGTGTTGACAGGGATCGGAGATGCCGGGCCCTGTACGTATAAGAAGAGTCGCCGGGGCGACACGGAAATCGACCGGGCGATAGTGCATGCGCTCACCCATTCCGGGCTATCCCACACTGTCGACGAGTTCATTCCCTACGGGTATGATGAGCGACAATACTGCTCGCCTGGGTTCAATCTCCCAGTGGGCTGTCTCAGCAGGACGCCCCATAGCCGATATCCCGAATATCATACGTCTGCCGACAATCTGGAATTCGTCAGACCGCAGACCCTCGCCGAATCGCTGGGTGTGTGTCAGGCTGCGGTAGAGATCCTCGAAGGCAACAAGACCTACCTCAACCGGAATCCGCGCTGCGAACCGCAGTTGGGGAAGCGCGGACTGTATCGTGCGATTGGAGGGCAGGCCGGAGAGAAATCAATGGAGATGGCCATGCTCTGGGTGCTCAATCTCTCCGACGGCCACCACACACTTCTCGATATAGCCGAACGGTCGCATATGTCGTTCGACCGAATAGCTCAAGCGGCGAAGACGTTAGAAGATCATCGATTGCTGGCCGAAGCCTAGAAGGGTGTCGCCATCGCTATTCCGCCGGGGTTGAGGCCTGTCAGCGCAGATCTTCCTCGAGGCAGGCGTTGCGAGCCATTGGGTTGGTGATCTTGCAGGGGCCTCCGCGAAACGGGATCGAAGAGTCGATTATTTCCGAGCGACCCCAGCCAATGCCGATGGGGGACCTGCCAGCGAGTCGTCGGTGGGAAAAAGGGAATGATGGACGCGTTCATAGAACGAGTAAAATCCGCTGTGCGGGGAACGGTCCCCGCCGGCCTTCGGATGGCGGTCTATCAGGGCCGCCAACAGATTCGCCACTGGCCGCATGACGTCGGCCAGTGGCTCTCGGCCTGTCTCCCGGATGCCTATGTGCAAGCCTCGCAATTCAAGCAAGCCCACGGCCGCCGCTTAAACCTCGCCGCGCCCGCCACGTTCAATGAAAAAATCCATTGGTTGATCCGGTATTGCCGCGATCCCGTCATGACGCAGCTCGCGGACAAGTATGCCGTGCGTGACTATGTGGCCGCCCGTCTGGGAGCGTCCTTCCTGAACGACCTCTATGGGGTTTGGGATGATCCAAACGCGATTCCATTCGACACGTTGCCGGAGTCCTATGTGCTGAAGGTAAACCATGGATCGGGACAGAATATCTTTTGTCGGGAGACATCGCGCCTGAACAAGCCCAGGATCAGAGCCCAATTGGCCCAATGGCTGCGGCGTAGCGAGTACTGGCGCTCACGGGAATGGGCCTATAAGGATATTCCTCCACGCATTCTTTGCGAGCGATTGCTCAGCGATGAGCAGGGAAATGTGCCGGCCGACTTTAAGTTCTTTTGTTTTAACGGGGAGCCACGAGTCATCCAGGTCGATACCGACCGCTTTACGAAGCACCAGCGGGATCTGTTTGATATTGAGTGGCGCCCCTTACCATTCAGCTTGGAGTATCCCTCAAGCGGACAAGCGATTCCCCGGCCCGCCACGCTCGATGTGATGTTGTCGGCAGCCAGAACGTTGTCGCAGGGCTTTCCGTTTGTCCGCGTCGATTTCTATGCCATGGGAGAGAGGGTGATTTTCGGAGAAATGACCTGGTATCCCGAGGGAGGACTCGGGCGTTTCCGGCCCGAGTCCGCTGATCGGGAGCTGGGAAACAATCTGATTTTGCCTGCGCGTGAGCAGGGGCGAGTATCATGAGAATCCGGCACCGTTTTGAGTCCCGGCACGGCAGCTGGCGTATCCCCGGCGGATGCCGGGGAACGGGAACCCGTCGGCGCAGTGGTGCGATGAATAGGGGACAGACGCCAGGGATCTGAATCTGAACAGCTGTTTCCTATCACTTGAGCAGGTCTTGATTGAAAATGGTAAATGCGTTCTGGCCACAACAAAAAGTGCTGGTGACCGGCGGGAGCGGGTTTCTCGGAAGCCATCTCTGTCGCCGTTTGGTGGAATGCGGGGCGGAGGTGCATGCCACCTCGCGTATCGAGCGGGCGCCGCATGAATCCGAGCCGCGCTGGCGGCAGGCAGATCTGGCGGATATCGACGTTGCCCGCCGGCTTGTCTCTGAGGTACGGCCGGACATCGTCTATCATCTCGCCGGATCGGTGACGGCGGTGCCGGGCAAAGAATTCGTCCTCCCGACCTTCCACAGCCTCCTGACGAGTACTGTTAACCTGCTGGCTGCCGTCACGGAAATAGGTTGTCGTCGTCTGATCTTGTGCGGATCGTTCATGGAGCCGGATGACAGCCAGGGGCTGGTCACCCCCGCTTCTCCCTATGCCGCGGCCAAGTGGGCGGCGAGCGGGTACGGCCGCATGTTTCAGGCCTTGTACGGGACTCCGACCGTGATCCTCCGCACGTATATGACGTATGGACCGGGGCAGGATCGTAAGAAGCTGATCCCTGCGACCATCGGGTCGCTGTTAAAGGGAGTGCCGCCGCAGCTCGCCAGCGGCCTCTGGCAAGCCGACTGGATTTATGTGGACGATGTGCTCGAAGGATTTCTGGCCGCCGCGCACACCCCCGGCCTTGAAGGGCGCACGCTCGAATTGGGGTCCGGAACATGTGTGTCTGTCCGTACCATCGTCGAAGAGCTGGTCGCGATCATGCAGCCGTCCGTAAAGCCGGTGTTCGGAGCCCTGCCGGATCGGCCCCTGGAGCCGGTGCGTGTTGCCAGCACGATCGAGTCGGAACAGAGGCTTGGGTGGCGGCCGTCGACATCCCTCAATGCCGGCCTGCGACGGACCGTCGAGTGGTACAGCGCCCGTGAGAATGGCATCAACCTGTAGGGAGCCTTGCGGATATGGGCATCAGGGGTTTTCTCAAGCAGTCGCTGTCGAATCTGGCGCACGCCGCCAACTCAACGACGAGCGATGAGTGGTATCATCTGTGGTCGATCGGCATCTATGCCGGCGCATCGCCTGCGGCGCTGGCGCCGGCCCCCGGCGTCAAGAATCCCGTTCTCACACGTGACGATGTGACCGATGTGTGCGCGTTGATGGTGGCCGATCCGTTCATGATCCACGTCGCCGGTACCTGGTACATGTTCTTCGAACTGTATAACCGGCGCAGCCATGGAGAGATCGGCTGTGCAACCAGTCCGGACGGATTCACGTGGACGTATCAGCGGGTCGTGCTGGCCGAGCCGTATCACCTCTCCTATCCCTACGTGTTCGAATGGCAGGGGGAGTACTATATGGTGCCGGAATCGGTGCGGGCTCATGAAGTCCGGTTGTACCGGGCGCGCCGGTTTCCGGATCTATGGGACTGTATCGGAACCGTGCTGAGAGGGCATGGGTACGCCGACTGCTCGTTTCTGCGTGACGACGAACGGTGGTGGATGTGGGCGGAGTCGAGCCAGGGGCGGTGCGACACCTTGCGGCTGTTTTCCGCGACCGACTTATTGGGGCCGTGGGAGGAGCATCCGCGCAGCCCCATCGTCGAGTGGAATCCCCATATCGCGCGGCCGGCCGGCCGTATGGTGAGGGTCGACGGTCGTCCGGTCCGGTTTGCGCAAAATTGTTTTCCGGACTATGGAACGGAAGTGCGCGCGTTTGAGATCACGGAATTGAGCCGGACCACATATGCAGAACGGCCGCTGGGGCAGGGCGCCATTCTGGGTCCGGGTGGAGCCGGATGGAATCAGCAGGGGATGCATCATGTCGATGCGCATCGACTGGACAATGGGCAATGGATTGCCGCGGTCGACGGGTGGACGAAAACCGCGAGTTTGCTTGATAATATACACCCGTCGAAAATGTGGCTTGGGAAACAGGCAAAGGAGCATCAATGACGCATCTGGCACGCGCGGCCGACTGGATTCTGTCCGGGATCGGGACCGGCCTGATTCTGTTCGTCGCCTATCTCGGAGCCACCCACGGGTGGGCTCCGCACTACGTCGGGTTGGCCGTCATCGGGTTGGGTTTGGTTGCAACCCGTTGGCTGAATCCTGCCGCGAAGATCAACCTTGCGCTGGTGGTTCTGTGTTCTCTCTTTTCGTTGTATGCGGGCGAGCTACTTCTAGCCGTGACGGCCTCGGCCCGCGAGAATTTCGAGCGGAATCGCTGGCTCACGTTCCCCAATGACGCCACTCCGGAATCGACTCAAGCGCGACTGAAAGAGAATTCCATCGCGCAGCCCTCGTTCGACCGCCGGGACAAGCTGCAGGTGATTGCAGATCTCGAACGCGAGGGGCGTGCCGCGTATCCGGCAGTCGTGCCCCATGCCGTTCTGACCTGGGACAATCCCGATGCGATGAAGACGCTTCGAGCCTTGTCCCTCGACGGCGAGGAAACCTTGCCCCTCGGCGGTGTCGCCGACGTGCTCACCGTGTTTTGTAACGAGAGCGGAGAGTACGTGACGTACCACAGCGGCGAGCGTGGATTTCACAATCCACCGGGTGTGTGGAATGATGACCGGCCTGCGGTCGTCGCGGTAGGAGATTCGTTCACGCACGGCGCCTGCGTGCCGACGGAGGACAGTTTCGTGGGGGTGATCCGGGCTCGCCATCCGCGGACCATTAATCTCGGCATGGACAGCAACGGCCCGCTTATGATGCTGGCGTCGTTGAAGGAGTACGGGGCTCGCGTCCGGTCGAAAACGGTCTTGTGGTTCTATTATGAAGGGAACGATCTGAAGGATCTGGAGCATGAACGGCATAGCCCGCTTCTCAGGCGATATCTGACGGGAGGATACACCCAGTCGCTGTGGGATCGGCAGGACAAGCTCGATCAGGCGTTGAAGGCCTACATCGAGCAAACCCGGCAGGGGCTGGGCGCGAAAATCGGACTGGAAGAGACGATCAAATTGCATCATGTCCGGCAGATAGTCACGCGCTGGCGCGCGGGACGGCAGGAGGTCGATGCCAGACGCGCGAGCGAGCTGTATTTCTCCGCAGAGGTACCGGATGAAAAGATGCAGCAGTTTCGCGACGTGTTGGTCGAGGCGATGGCCACCGTTCACGGGTGGGGCGGGGAGCTGTACTTTGTGTATCTGCCGCAGTGGGAGCGCTATGCCAAGCCGGAGGCTGCCAACAAGAATCGAGAGCGGGTGCTTCGGCTGGTCACCGATCTGAAGCTGCCGCTGATCGATCTCCATCCGGTCTTCGCCGGTCATCCGGATCCGGTCGGATTGTTTCCGTTCCGGCGCTCGAACCACTACAACGTCGCCGGGCATCGCCTGGTTGGGGAGGCCGTTCTTCGCGCTTTGCAAGGGACTGAAGTGGGTGCTCAGACGATCCCTCCTCGATCATCAGCCGATGTTGCTTTACCTCACATAGTACCGCTCTAGACGAAGAGGTCAGTATGTTTCCCACCCTAAGGCGCCGTCTCACTAAGTTTAAGGCCTATCGACTCGCGAGAGCGATCTATTGGCGGCTGCCGCAGATCGTCAAGGAGGCGGAACAGGGGGATAGCGAGGTCACGTCTCTCCTCCCTGAGGGGGCGCCTCGAGGGACGGTGCTGCTGTCGCACATCCGGGGCGAATTTTTACTCGACCCCGACGGGCCTATTCCCAACACGCATACGAACTTCTGGACGGCTCTCGATATGGCCAAGACATTTTTGGAGCTGGGCTATCGCGTGGATGTCATCAGCTTCGGGAATCACGATTTCCTTCCGAAGACGGGCTATGACGTCATCATCGACACGCGATACAATCTTCAGCGGCTTGCCCCGCTGCTCGGCCGGGATTGCCTGAAGATCCTGCACATCGACACGGCCCACATGCTGTTTCAGAACGCCGCGGAGGCCAGTCGGTTGCTGGATGTGCAGCGGCGGAGAGGGGTCACGCTTCAACCGATCAGATATGAGCGGCCCAATCTCGCTATTGAACATGCCGATTGCGCCACGGTCTGCGCGAATGACTTCACGATCGGGACCTATCGCTACGCGGGCAAGCCGATCTATCGAATCCCGATCCCTGCCGCGCGGCTCTGTCCCTGGCCGGCCGGGAAAGACTTTTCAGCCAGCCGGCGGCACTTCCTCTGGTTTGCCAGTCATGGGATGGTCCACAAGGGGCTGGACCTCGTGCTGGAGGCGTTTGCCGGGATGCCCGAGTATCATCTGACGATCTGCGGTCCGGTCGAACGTGAGCCGGACTTCGTGGCGGCGTACCGTAAGGAGCTGTTCGAGACCCCGAATATTCACCTGCGCGGATGGATCGATATCGACAGCCGGGAGTTCCTTGATCTTGCGGATCGCTGTATCGCGCATGTGTTCACGTCCTGCTCGGAAGGCGGCGCCGCGTGCGTGATCGAGACCATGCATGCGGGGCTCATTCCGATCGTCAACTACGAATCCAGTGTCGATGTGCACGATTTCGGTGGACTCCTCAAGGGCGTATCGGTAGAGGATATTCAAGACGGTGTCCGGATGATCGCCGAGATGCCGGCGTCGATGCTGGAGGAGCGGGCGCGCCGCGCCTGGGAGCATGCCAGGGCGCATCATACCCGTGAACACTTTTCGCGGGTCTACCGGCAGACTATTCGAGAGATCTTACGGGAGCATGGTCGCCCTTGTTAGGCACGGGTTGTGACAGCGTCGTGCTATCTGAGTCTCCAAGAGAGTGAGACGGAGGGCTGTGCGTGGGGGCCGAATGGGTTCGCCGTATCGGTTTTTCGGTCAACGTGCAGGTCTGTCCCGCGTTGTTGCGAACACAGAGTAACGTGTCGGCTGATTCCAGTGGCCGGGAATGTATTTCCATGAAATGATGCTGGACTATGGGTTGCGGGAATGGGGTTGCGGGAATGGAGGTTACAGTGCTGCGGAGAAGCCTCTCAGGGGTATGGCAGCGGTTGCGGGACTTCTATTGCCGCCAGGCTCAAGCTCCTGTTGCCGGCGCGCAGAGGTGGTCGATCGGCATGCTGGCCGGGCCGTCTCCCCTGGATCTCGATCAGGCGGGGATGACCCACCCGGCGCTCACGGCGCAGGACGTTGGGGATTGCCGGGCCGCCTCCGTCAGGGCTCCCTTTATGCTGGAAGTCGCCGGACGCTGGCACATGTTATTTGAAGTGCTCAATCGCGACTCGAAAAAAGGGGAGATCGGGTGGGCGACCAGCGATGACGCCAAGCATTGGACCTATCGCCGGATTGTGCTCGCCAAATCGTACCCTCTGTCGTACCCCTACCTGTTCGAGTGGAACGGCGGTTACTACATGCTTCCCCAGACCATTGAGGCGGGGATGCTGCGCCTCTACAAGGCGTTTGAGTTCCCTGTTCGCTGGGCGCTGGCCGGAATTCTGCTGCGAGGGAAGTTTGCAACCCCTTCGATCGTCCGCCATGGGGGCCAGTGGTGGCTCTTTACGGTGTCCGATGCAGGGGAAACGGGCGAGGCCCTTCGGCTCTACTGGGCGGACGAGTTGCTGGGGTCATGGGGAGAACATCCGCAGAGCCCAATCGGCCTCGCGCATCCCTCTGCCATGAGACTGGCGGGAAGGATCGTGGCGCATGAAGGCCGTTTGGTACGCTTTGCGCAAGTCCGCGAGCCGGGCCATGGACCCGTCGTCCGGGCCTTCTTAATTACGGAGTTGACCCCGACGCGGTACAGCGAGATCCCTTGTAGTCCGGACCCCCTTCGTTCTTCGGAGGGTAGAGGTTGGAACCGATCAAGTCTGTCTCACGTTGATGCCCATTGCATGGGCGATGGGCAATGGATGGCCTGTGTGGACGGGGTGCATAGCCTCGGAGAGGCGGTGAAGGAGTCATGACGTTCTTTCAGTCTCCAATGAACAGAGCGAGTCTGATCTCTGCGGTGAAATCCTCCCGGCTCTATATCCTGGGGAGTGTCATCAAGGCTGCGGCACTGCAGGCCCGGGAGAATCTGGGCCAGGAGATTCTCAATCGAGCCCTGGTGTCTCTCGAACCGAAGGGGCCACCGAAAGGTTATGTGTTGCTCTCCCACGTGGTCAAGGCCTTTTTGTTGCCTCCGGGGCAGCCGATCCCGAGGGATCACCATCACTATTGGGTAGCGCTTCAGATGGCCCAGACGTTTTTAGACCTCGGGTATGGCGTCGATGTCATCAACTTTCACAACAAGACCTTTTGGCCCAGGCGCGACTATGCGCTGATGGTCGATACCCGTTGGAATCTTGAGCGCCTGGCCCCCGTGCTGAATGCCGACTGTATCAAAGTGTTGCATATCGACACGGCGCATCCGCTCTTCCAGAACGCGGCGGAGGCCCGGCGCTTGCTCGAATTGCAGCAGCGCCGGGGTGTGACGCTGAAGCCCTGGAGATTCGAGCAGCCGCATCTCGGGATCGAACATGCAGACTATGCGACGATGAACGGAAACCGGTTCAGCATTGAGACGTTTCGATATGCGGGGAAACGGATCTTTCCTGTGCCGGTCGCGGCGCCGGTGCTGTATCCGTGGCCTGACAGCAAGGATTGGGCGGGCTGTCGCAATCACTTTCTCTGGATCAACAGCGGAGGGCTTGTCCTCAAGGGGTTGGACTTGATTCTGGAAGCCTTCGCCGGGATGCCGGACTGTCATCTGACGGTGTGCGGGCCGATCAAGCATGAAAAGGCCTTCGAGCAGGCCTACTACAAAGAGTTGTACGAGACGCCCAATATTCATACCGAGGGATGGACGGATCTCAGTAGCGCCCGGTTTATGACTTTGGCGGAGCGCTGCGTGGGAATCCTTTCCGCGTCCGCATCGGAAGCCAGAAGCGGGTCCGTGATCGGCGGGATGCATGCGGGATTGATTCCAATCGTCAATTATGAAAGTGGCGTTGATGTGGCTGGCTTTGGAGTGTTGTTGCCGAACTCCTCGGTGCGCGCGATCCAGGCGGCCGTGCGGAGAATCGCGGATTCTCCCGGCGACAGGCTGCAGGCGATGGCCCGGGGCGCCTGGGACTCGGCTCGGACCCACCATACTCGCGAACGGTGGACGGAGGTCTATCGGTCTGCGATCGACACGATCTTCCGGTTGCACGCCGACAAGACCGGGGCCTCCCCCCTCGTGCAAGCACCAGTCACCCCTACGCATCATATTCGGAGCGTGAAGTAGATTCCCGAGCGCAGGGTTGGGACTTCCGGAGAGGCCGCGTGGTGCCGGGTTGGCCTTTTCAGTCGGAGTGTAGGCAGGTGAGGACCAGCAGCGCATCGCGCTCTGGCAGGTAAGCAGGGGCATGATGAAACAATACGATCTTCTGAAAGACTTGTGCCGGCAGATCCATGAGGATTGGATCGCCAATCAGAAAGACTGGACTGAGCCGGGGTTTCGAGCCATTGCCGTGCACCGGCTGGGATTTTGGGGGTGGGAACGAAGCGAGGGGCTGCTGCGTTCGAGCGTGCTGTTGCTCTATCGAGTGCTCTGGCGGTATGTGAGAAATCACTACGGAATCGAGATTCCCCGCAGCATGGTCATCGGACGCCGGTTTCGGATTGCGCATCAAAGCGGAATCGTGCTTCATCCCCATGGCCACATCGGAGATGACTGCATCATCCGTCAAAACGTCACGATCGGCGCGGTGACCTGGGAACGGTTTCAGGACGGGCCCAAGATCGGGCACCGGGTCGATATCGGCGCCGGGGCTGTCATTCTTGGCAAGGTCACCATCGGAGATGGCGCCAAGATCGGCCCCAATACCGTGATTACGACGAATGTTCCGGCCGGGGCGACGGTATTTGTGGAGGCGCCCCGCATGATCCAGATGAGGAAATGCTAGGTCAGGGAGGATCCTCGTAGTACTCTCCCTCAGTGAGGAGGCCGCACGTCTGCGGCGCATATCATGTCTGACCATTCACACGACCGAATACGCGATGCGACCGCGCTTATGGCCCGCGCCGATGAATTGCGGAAGTCCGGCAAGACCGGGGAGGCCATTCCTCTCTACCTCGAAGCGCTCTCCGATCCGCCTCAGGCCGGGCTCTGTTTGAAACTCGCGCGGAGTTACGAGGAGCTGGGCAATATTCCCGAGGCCTGCCGCTGGGCGCTGACGGTGGTCGATGCCGAAGACGATTTCACCTCCTGGCAGACGGCCGGCAGGCTGGTGCAGCGCTATGCGAACCTATCCGGGCCGAAGCTCCGTTCCGCCAAGGTGGCGCTCCTCGGAAGTTATACGACCGCTCAGCTAGGCCAGATGCTGAGTTTGGCGGCAAGCCGACGGGGGATTCGCCTTGAGGTACAGGAAAGCCAGTACGGGCAATATGAGCAGGAGATCATCGATCCGAACAGCCGCCTCTATGCGTTCGATCCGGACTTCGTGGTGCTGGCTGTGCACGAGGGAGATCTGCGGCTCCCGGAGTACAGCGCTGCGCCGCAGGAATCGATTCGCGCGGAAGTGGCGCGCTGGACCGCGCTCTGGCGAACCGTGAGGGAACGTTCCCGGGCGAGGGTCGTTCAGCACAATTTTGCGCTGCCGTGCGACGTGCCGGCGGGCCATCTTGCGGCGCGCCTTCCGGGGTCCCGCTATATGATGGCGCAGGCCGTCAATGCCGGGCTTGGCGAAGCAGCGGGCAATGCGGTATCGATCGTCGACTGCGAGCGGCTCGCATCGTTCGTGGGAAAAGCGCGGTGGTTTGATCCCCGCTTCTGGCATCTGGCGAAACAAGCCGTCGCGCTGCAAGCGGTCCCGGTGCTCGCCCGCCATACGGCGGCGGTCATCGGGGCCGATCTGGGATTGAGCCGGAAATGTCTCGTCCTGGATCTCGACAATACGCTGTGGGGCGGCGTGATCGCCGAAGAAGGGCTGGCCGGCATCAAGTTGGGGAACGGGGTCGACGGCGAAGCGTTTGTCGCCTTTCAGGAGTACATCCTCAAGTTGAAGCACAAGGGTGTGATCCTGGCGGTCTGCTCGAAAAACAATCGCGCCGATGCGCTGCAGCCGTTCGAGCACCATCCGGAGATGCGCTTAAAACGTGACGATATCGCGGTCTTTGTTGCCAACTGGGAACCAAAGCCGCAGAATATCCGCAGAATCGCACAAGAGCTTGGGATAGGGTTGGATGCGCTGGTATTCGTGGATGATAACCCGGTCGAACGTGAAGCGATGAGGCAGTTTGTCCCCGAGGTGGAGGTGGTTCCGCTTCCTGACGACGCCTCGTACTACGTCAGAGCGCTGTCGCAGTGCCTGTCGTTTGAAACCGGTTCGTATACGCAGGAGGATGCCGCGCGGGCCGAACAATACCGGGCCCGGGCGCAAATCCGGGAGCTTGAAGCGACGGCGGGATCCATCGAGGAGTTTTATCACAGCCTGCATATGCAGGCGATCGTGGCCCCCTTCGATGCATTGCATTTGCCCAGAATCGCCCAGCTGATCGGCAAGACCAATCAGTTTAATCTCACCACGAAGCGCCACGGGATGCCGCAGCTGGAGAGTTTTGTCAGCGATCACACGTGCGTGCATCTGTATTTGCGGCTGCGGGATCGCTTCGCCGACCATGGACTGGTGGCGCTGGTTATTGCGCTGCAGGAGGGGACGGTGCTGGACATTGATACCTGGCTGATGAGTTGTCGAGTGATCGGGCGTACCGTCGAGGCGACGATCATGGAGCATGTGTGCCGGCGGGCCGAAGCGCTGGGCTGCACGTCGTTGCGGGGAGCCTATGTGCCCAGCGAGAAGAATGCGATGGCGGAAGATGCCTATGCCAAGCTGGGATTCGATCTGGTGAGCCGGGCCGATGGGCGAGCGACGTGGAGCTACGATTTACCTGCCAGGGGGCCTATCGTCAATCAGTTCATCAAGACCGTGGATACGTGGGAGGTGGCGGATGGAGGTGCATGAACAGCTCGAAGGACTGTTTCGCGAGGTCTTCGACGACGAGAAGCTGGCGCTGACCGATGAGACGACCGCGCGCGACATTCCGAAATGGGATTCGCTGGCGCATATCAATCTCATGTTCAGCATCGAGCAGGCTTTTGGGGTGCGGTTTAAGGGAAATGAACTGGCGGAGATGAAGAATATCGGTGAGCTGAAAGCGTTTCTCCTTAAAGGGCGGTAACGAGTCGATTGCAGCCCGGGTGTGAATCGGTGACTCGCCGGCGGCTGCCCGGTGGACTGGCTGCAGCAGTGTGGAGATGTCTTGTCGGTTGATGTGGGGGAGAGCGTGTAAGTGACGGGAGTAATGGCATGATTCCGCTGGTAACCATCGGCATACCGATCTACAAGCGACTGGAGTTTATCCCTCAGGCTCTCCGCGTCGTTCTTGCCCAGGACTACCCCGAGATCGAGTGCATCGTGTCCGACAACGGCATGAACGGGAGCACGGTGGCCGACCTTGTCGCCCGTCATTATCCGCGGCCGTGCCGGTTCCGCCGGAACCCGGAAACGGTGATCGTCAGTGAGCATTTCAATCAGATTGTTCAGGAAGCCACAGGCAAGTATTTCATCCTGTTCCAAGACGATGACGACATGAGTCCGAATTTCGTGTCCGACCTTGTCGCGCTCCTTGAGCGGCATCCCTCCGCGGCTGTCGCCATCTCCAAACAGGAGGCGGTCGATCCTGGCGGCCGAGTGTTACGCAAATCGGTGGAAGTGGTGCCCGAGATCCTGTCCGGCGAGGACTTTGTCACGGCCTGGTGCCAAGGCTTGTACAAGTTTGAGACCTTTGCGACGATTCTGTCCCGCACTGACGAGATCAAGGCGCGCGGCGGCTATCCGTTTTTTCCGACCGGGAACGGAATCGACGACGCGTTACTCTTGAAGTTATGCCTGGGGCGGGCGGTCGCTTTCAGCACAGGATGCACATTTCGAAAGCGGACCTATGAGACAAGCATGGGATTTTCGTGCAATTACCGGGCTCTGGTTCAGGGAAGCCGGCGATTTTTGAACTTTCTCGATTCCGATTCCGTCCTTCTTCAGTACGCACGCAGCCACCCGGATCAATATCGTGAGGTAAAACGGCTCATTGTGAAGATGATCTGGCAGACTAACTTCGACCGATGGAACACGATGTACCGGGAACGGGAATCGCCCGCCGAATGGGCGCGCTCGGCCTTTGCGATGCCGTTCATTCCAGATTATTACAGACGCGTGCTGGCGACGCTGGGTTACGCGATGAAGGCATCCGCGTTGGACAGGGGAAAGCGCTTGTTCCCGTGGGTGCATCGCATCTATCGTTCGCTCAAACACACCATGAGCTAGGCGCGAGGGCTCGGTCGTTTCGAATCGGGATCGGCGGCCTGTGCTCCGTTCCGGTATTCTGAGTGTCGTGCGGGTTTCCGGTACGGCATGACCACGATGCCCAGGGTTTGAGAGGGGAAGATCACGTATGTGCGGTATTGTCGGTGTCGCGGGTTCGCACCAGGCGGTATGGCTTCAGGAGATGAACGGCATGATCGTTCATCGGGGGCCGGACGATCAAGGGATCTATTCCAGCCCTGCGGGGGACGTGTCTCTTGCCATGCGCCGGCTCAGTATCCTGGATCTCGCGGGCGGCCATCAGCCCATGAGCAGTCAGGACGGGTCTGTTTGGATCGTCTTCAATGGAGAGATCTACAATGCGCCTGAGCTAAGAGCGGATCTCGAGTCCCGCGGCCATACCTTCGTCACGGCCCATTCCGATACGGAAGTGCTGCTCCATCTCTACGAGGAGCGGGGCGAGCGCATGGTCGACGATCTGAACGGCATGTTCGCGTTTGTGATTCACGATCAACGCCGCAACCGGCTGTTCGGCGCCCGCGATCGAATGGGCATCAAGCCGCTCTACTACTCCATCGAGAAGGGTTCGTTTGTTTTCGCCTCCGAGCTCAAGAGCCTCCTGGTCTCGCCGCTGGCGCGGTCGCGGACGGTCAATCTCCAGGCCCTCTCGCATTTCATGCAGGTACTGTATGTGCCCGGGCCTGAGGCCATCATCGACGGCGTATTTCGGGTTCCGCCCGGCCATTCCTTTGTCTACGATCTGAAGCACCATCGATTCACGCTCAGTCAGTACTGGCAGATCGACGGCACTCGCTTTGAAGACCACGATGTCCAGGAGTGGTCGGAACGTGTGCGTTCGGAACTTCGCGCCGCCGTGAGCCGCTGGACGTTGAGCGATGTCCCGATCGCCTGTTCGTTGTCCGGCGGGATCGATTCATCGGCCATCATCGGCTTGCTGGCGGAGCAGGGCTTCCCCCAAGTGCGCACCTATTCGCTTGGGTTTGCGGGCGCGGAGGAGCAGGCCTGGAACGAATTGCATTTGGCGCGCGAAGTGGCTGATCGCTGGGGCACTCTGCATCACGAGCTTATTTTGAATCCCACAGACCTTCTCAACGATCTCGTCGAGATGGTGTGGCATTTGGATGAGCCCTACGGGGGCGGCCTTCCCGCCTGGTACGTCTATCGCGAGATGAGCAAGGATGTGAAGGTCGGGCTCAATGGGATGGGGGGCGACGAGCTGTTTGGAAATTATGAAAAGTTCAGGCGTTTTGAGGATGATCCGGTCCTGCATGCCGCAGTGACCTTTCGTCAGCGTTCCAGGGGCGGCGCCGGGGCGCTTGCGATGTGCGCGAGTCCGCTGGGGGCCGTCAGTCATCGCCTTCCAGCGTCCTGGCCCGTCGTCGGGCGCGGCAGGCTCTTCTCCAAGCTGTCCGGTCTGTTGGAGACCCCGTTTGGGGCGTATTACCGCGCCAATCTGGACTGCGCGTCCGACGGACGGACGGAGCAATTTGTGCGGTGCGACCAAGACGGCCAGCGCTGTCAGAGTACCGCTGAGTATTTGCAGCAGATTTACGACGCCTCGCGCACGCGAGATCTTCGAACAGGCCTTGCGGTGGTGGATTTTCAAACGCAACTGGCTGAAGAGTTTCTCTTCATGACGGACCGTTTTTCCATGGCGCATAGCATTGAAGCGAGAACCCCGTTCCTCGATCACCATCTCGTCGAATTGGTGTTTCGCATTCCTCCCTCGATCCGGACCAAGACCGGCGATCCCAAGTATCTGCTCAAGCGCGCCGTGAGCGATTTGCTCCCTCATGCATTGCTGACGGCGCGAAAACGAGGGTTCACGATCCCCATCGGGTTGTGGTTGCGAGGGGCTCTTCGCCCGCTGGCGGAGCGCTTGCTGGCGCCGGATCGGCTGACGAAGCAAGGCTTGTTGCGACCGGAGTTTTATCACCGCTATGTCGCGCCGCATCTTGAAGGCCGGGCGGATTTTGCCGTCCACGTCTGGGCCGCGCTGATGTTTCAACTCTGGCATCTTGTGTTTATCGAAGAGGCCTGCACGAGGAAACCCTCGTTCACCTGGAAGGATTTGTGCTGATGCGGGTCGCCGGTTTGCGCAGCAAGGGGCGAATATGAAAATCGTCCATGTGACCACGGAGGACATCAGCGGCGGGGCTGCCAGAGCCGCCCATCGGCTGCACACCGGACTCCGTAAAATGGGGCACGATTCGTCCATGTTTGTGGCCAATCGGCGAAGCAAGGATCCGCATGTCACGGCATTCGACGCGTCAATGGATTGGGCGAGCCGTGTCCGGCGACGAATCCGCCGCGAACAGATCACACGCGACTTTGCCCGGTACGCCGCGTCGCGGCCTGCGGGTTTCGAAATCTTCAGCGACGACCGCAGCGAATTTGGAAGCGATGTCGTCGCACATCTGCCGGCTTGCGATGTGCTGAATCTTCATTGGATCGCCAGATACGTCGACTATGAAGCGTGGTTTTCCGCTGTTCCGAAGCGAACTCCCGTGGTCTGGCGGATGGCCGATATGAATCCCATTACCGGAGGGTGCCATGTCGATGAGGGGTGCGGGCGCTTTCTGACCGGGTGCGGGGCTTGTCCTCAGCTCGGATCCACGAACCAGGACGATTTGTCCTCCCAGGTGTGGCGGCGCAAGCAGAAGACGTTTGACGGGGTAGAGGCCCGTCGGTTGCATTTAGTGGCGCTCAATCGGTGGATGAAGGGAAACCTGGCGAATCACCCGTTTCTGCAGAAGTTTCCGGTCACGATCATTCCCAATGGCGTCGATACGGACATGTTTGCCCCGCGCGATCGCCGGTTTGCTCGAGAAATACTCGGCCTTCCGCAGGATGCGACGATTCTGCTCTTCATCGCAGTCATGGCGGAAATGCCGTACAAGGGGTTTCCCATGTTGGCGCAAGCCCTGGCCGGACTCTCCGATGTGAAGAACCTCTGTGTTGTGTCGGTGGGTATCGGGAAGCCCGAGCTCGGGACCCCGATTCCGCACGCGCATTTAGGATATGTAACTGACGATCGGGTTCTTGTGCTCGCATATAATGCTGCCGATGTGTTCGTCGTTCCGTCTTTGTACGACAACTCACCGAACACCGTTCTCGAAGCCATGGCCTGCGGGGTTCCGGTGGTGGCGTTCGAGACCGGAGGGGTGCCGGATATGGTCCAGCACGGCGTGACCGGCTTGCTGGCGCCTCGCTATGACGTGACGGCGCTCAGGGCGTCTATCAAGGAGCTGTTACAGCAGGCCGCCAAGCGGGAATCGATGGGGAGGAAGAGCCGCGAGGTTGCTCTAGAGGATTACACGCTGGCACTCCAGACCAGTCGGTACGCTGCGCTATACAAGTCTCTGCTTTGAGGCAGAGCCCTCAAGGGCGTCGTGTGAGAGGGGCATGGTAAGCAGTCGGAGTACGGCAGGATACGACGCTGAGGACCGCGGGGTAGAGGGGGGATCGCCAGCCCTTTTATTTGAGGCCGTGAGAAATGAAAGCAATCGGAGGGTGAATCCCGCTGATCTGCTAGAATCGGTGGGAGATGTTTCCAATCAGTGACTGTTGTGAGGCTTGGACAGAGGTGAGGAGGGAAGGGGCAGGATCTTTCCCGCAAGAGCGCGATTCTGCTTCATGCGCAAAATGTTTCTTAATGTTTCTTTATACGTAATCGGGTCGTATTCTATCGGGGCAAGTCTCTTGGGGTGAGACTGCTCTGATGTTGGATGCAGGTAGACGGTCAAGGTTCTACCGGTGCTGAGTCACAATCAATGGAGCTCCTATAATGGGAAATGCAAAAAAAATGCTTGTGACGGGGTCCTCGGGCCTCATCGGGTCGGAGGTGTGTACGTATTTTGCTGCCAACGGGTGGACCATCCACGGTGTTGACAATAATGGGCGGAGCGAATTTTTCGGCCCGAGCGGCGATACGCGATGGAATCAACGGCGGCTGCAGGCAGAACTTCCGAACTTCGTCCATCATGAGCTCGATATTCGCGATCGCAAGGGTGTGCTCGATCTCCTTGTCGCGGTGCGTCCCGATGCGATCGTGCATACGGCGGCCCAGCCATCGCATGATCTGGCTGCGAAGATGCCGTTCGAAGACTTTGACACCAATGCCGTCGGGACCATGAATTTGCTGGAGGCCGCCCGCCGGCACGTCCTGGAGGCGCCGTTCGTGCACATGTCTACGAACAAGGTCTATGGAGATGCTCCGAACGAGCTTCCGCTCGTTGAACAGGCCACTCGCTGGGAGTACGGGGATCAGAAGGATCGCGGCGGTATCACGGAGTCGATGCGGATAGACCAGTCCAAGCATTCGCTGTTCGGGGCTTCAAAGGTCGCGGCGGACATCATGGTGCAGGAATACGGCCGATACTTCGGGATGAAGACCTGCTGTTTGCGCGGGGGCTGCCTCACCGGCCCCAATCATTCCGGCGTCGAACTCCATGGCTTTCTCAGCTATCTGATCAAATGCAATATCGAAGGTAAGCGGTACTCCATATATGGATACAAGGGAAAGCAGGTTCGCGACAATATCCATTCGCTCGATGTGGCGAGATTCATCGATGCCTTCATCGCGGCGCCACGGTGCGGAGAAGTGTATAACCTCGGCGGAGGCAGAGGGAACAGTTGTTCGATCCTTGAAGCGTTCGATCTCATTAAGGATATTTCTGGAAAAAGCATGCAGTACGATTACGTGGAGAAGAATCGTGAAGGGGATCATATCTGTTACATCAGCGATCTCAGCAAGATTAAGTCCCACTATCCCGGTTGGGACATCACGAAAGACCTCAGGACAGTGTTCGAAGAAATTCATGCTGCTTGGTCCGGTCGAGGGGTCCGCCAGCATTAAACGTCGTTTGTCAGGCTGCTGAGCCATCAGCCGGCCGGAGCACAGGATGTTTGGCTCCATTGCCCGGCGACGAGGGCGATCAGCCGTGCAGGCAGGTGGCTCCCTATTCGTTTGTTGTCCGCAGTATTGAAAGGAATGCCGCGATTGTCCGGCTCTGGAGGAAGCAATATGAAGGTTCTGGTCATTTCAGCAGCCTATCCGCCTTTCCACGCAGGGGAGGCCACCAATACGTACTTTCTCTGCAAGCAGTTGGCGGATCGGAAGCTGGATGTGCATGTGCTCACGTCGCAGGGGTGCACAGGAACCGGGGAGCCCGGCATCACGGTTCACCCCATCATGGATCGGTGGTCTTGGGCTGAGATTCCACGATTCAAAGCGTTTCTCAAGCGCTGCGCGCCCGATGCGATTTATCTGATGTACCTGGGAGTGATGTACCACTATCATCCGATGATCACCTTTACTCCGACGATCGCGAAAAAGCTGCTTCCCCATGTGCCGTTTGTGACACGGTTCGAGAATGTGCGTGCGTGCTCCGATCCTTCCCGCATGTCATTGGTCTCGCGAGTATTCCGGAAGTATGTGGTTCAGAAATGGGCCGGCAGGGGCGGGGTATCGTATAACTTCGGCACGCTCATGCGCGACAGTGATTCGCTGATTGTCCTCTGTAAAATGCACCAGGTGATCTTGCTTGAAGAACGACCCGACATCGGGGGGAAGACGACGTTGATTCCCCCGCCTCCGAATATGCGGATCTGTGCAGTCGGAGAAGAGGCGTGTCAATCGCAGCGGGCGAAGCTTGGATTCGAGCCGGACGATTTCGTGTTTGCCTTCCTGGGATATATTTATCCGGCTAAGGGCGTGGAGACGCTCTTGCGAGCCTTTCAGATTGTGATGCGTCTGAAGCCTCAGGCTAAGCTCCTGTTTGTCGGGGGGAAGTTCGACCTGAATTACAACGGGGAAGATATTTATGTTGAGCAGATGTATGCCTTGTCCAAGGAGTTAAACGTCGAACCCAAGATCGTCTGGACGGGGAGCTTTAATGCGGATAGCGAGGATGGGTCGCTGTATCTGCGAGCGGCGGATGCCGGCGTGTTCACCTTCGTAAAAGGCGTCCAGTTGAACAATAGTTCCTTCTCGTCCATGGCCTCTCATGGCCTGCCCATGATTGCGACGAGCGGCCCATGGTTGGATGAGGCATTCGTTCATCAGGAAAATGTCCTGCTGTGCGAACCGAACGACCCGAATGCGTTGGCGCAGTCCATGCTGCTGATGATGGAGAACCCGGAATTGCGTGAGCGCCTGCGTAAGGGCGCCCTCACGCTTGCCTCCGAGTGGTTTTCGTGGGGCCGGGCGACGGATCGGACAATCGATCTGCTGCGAGGGCAAGAGCCCTATTGTGAATCGAGGAAAATCGCCTAGGACCTAAGTGTTGGACCGCAGGCGCCGGTGTTATCGCTGTGCTGATAGACCTCCTGCACGTTCGACTCTCCGGAGAGCCGGATTCGCCGCCTCAAATTGACCACAGGGCGTGGGGCCCATTGTGACAAGTGTGTGATGGCGTTCGCTCGTTCAAAGAGAAAAGACGACATGCTAAGACTTATTAAAACTGATTGGCCTACCGTCGATGAGAAGCCTCTGGCGGGGAAGGAGTTCGGTGTAGATGGTTGGCTTTTGGGAGCGCTCTATCTTTCCGAACTCTCGCTGCTGCTCATCCTGCTCACAGCTTACATTGTCTCGCGAAAGCCCACCTTCTTGTCATTTCTGAATAGCCGGCCAGGATATGTGTGCCTAGCCGGGATAGCCGGGCTCCTGGTTTCCGGAATGATCATGCGCCGCCAATGTGCTGGGCCTGCCAAGGCCGACGTGCGGTCGGCTCGGTTGACGGTTGCCATGAACCTGGTCTCAGTCTTCCTGCTCTTCATCATCGGGGAAGGGACGATCCGGGCGCTTTATGTTGAGACGACCATGGGCGACATGTGGGGGAAATCCTACCTGCTGCCGCGGGAATGGAGCAAAGTCGTCGGCCACTTTCAGGGGTCGTTTCGAAGCAAGCTCGGGAAGCCCTCGTACATGCTGTTCAATGAGACTCTTGGTTGGACCATCGGCTCCGGACGGAGTCAGAATGATCAGGGAGTGAGTTACTTCAGCAGCGCTGAGGGACTTAGGAGTGCAAGCCCTGGGACCGCCTTCGCCGATCGGCATCCTACCATCCGGATAGCCCTGATCGGGGACTCCTATACGTTTGGGGATGAGGTGGCCTATGAGGATACCTGGGGGTATCAACTGGAGAAGCTCTTGGGGCCTGATGTTCAGGTGCTCAATTTTGGCGTCAATGCCTATGGCACAGGCCAGGCCTACCTGCGGTATCTGCAAGACGTGCGCGCCTGGCATCCGGATGTGGTGATTTTCGGGTTTGTCGATCATGATTTAGTACGAACGATGTCCGTATATGCTTCGCTCACGTTTCCCACTGCGACCTTTCCATACGCAGCGCCTCGCTTTGTGATGCGGGATCAGCAGCTCACGCTACTGAATGTCCCTTTGCCTCCGCCGGAACAGATTTTTTCGGCGAAATCTATCGATGAATTGCCCTACATTGAATGGGACCGTTCATATGTGAACGGGGAATGGGATCGTCCCGCGTGGACCATTCCCACTCGATCCTATCTGTTCCGATGGCTGGAATCCTGGTACCCGATGGCGGAGGACCTGCGGCCCGACGTGTCGGACGCCGCGATGCGCGAGGTCAACGGGGCAATCTTTCAGGCCTTTGCAAAGCAGGCGAAGGCCGATGGGGCGGTTCCGATTCTGGTGCATTTCCCCAGCTGGATGCAGGACTCGGATATCCTCGATTACACGCCTCTCGGGGTGAAGATCCTGCGCTCTGCGGGGCTTGATTTTCTCGATCCCACCGACTGTCTTACGCCGATTCCTTTTGCTGACCGTGTCATGCCCCGTCGTCACTACGCTCCCAAGGGTAACCTCGCAGTTGCGCAATGTTTTCGCGAACCAGTGGCAGAACAACTCGCCAAGCGGAACAAATGAGCCGAGTCATTGAAAGGGACGTGGCCTCTGCCTTCATGGGCGGGCAAGAAACAGTCGCAGCCGTAGATGGTTATCTGAGCTGCCATTCTGTGAGGTGGGTTTCTGAGTGACGCGATGATTCCTTCCAGCCGCAGCCTTCTCGCCGGAGCCCGACCGGCTCGCGTGGGGATTTTTGATCATGTCTCACTGCGTCTCGGCGGGAGTCAGTTGGTCGTGGCCAGCATGGCGGCTCAATTGTCGCGGATGTATTCGGTCGATGTGATACATAGCGGAAAAGGATACACAGTTGCGGGGTTAGCTGAAGCCTTCGGGCTTGATTTGAGCCGGGTCAACGAGCGGATCGTTCCGGATTCGTTAGGGACGTTCTCACTGCCAGGGCTCACCCCCAGCTATGTGCGGGAAAGACTGGAGCTCGATCGCCGGCTCACGGAGCCGTACGACCTGTTCATTTATTCAGGACACGGCGTTCCGCCTTTTTGTGCGGCCAGGCAGGGGATGGTCTATTGCCACTTTCCTTTTGAATGGCATCCAAGCCTGGAGCTTTCCCGTACGGAGGGATGGGCTGCGCGAAGCGCGTTCAGTCGCTGGGTCAGGACACAGGGCTATTTAGCTCTCTGGCATTGGCGTATGCGAGGCTATCGCACGGTGATCGGCAATTCTCAGTTTACGTCGTCGTGGATCCAGCGGCGGTGGAAGCGGTCGGCCGAGGTGCTCTATCCCCCTGTCGCGGTGAACACGACCTCGCTCCAGAAAGAAAACATCATCGTGTCGCTCGGACGGTTCATCGTGACCGATGGGAAGAATCATGGGCTGCAATTGGAAACGTTCCGGAGGTTTGTGTCCATGAATGGAAGGGATTGGCGCTTGTGCTTGATCGGGTTCTGTACGGATCTGCCGCAAGATCTGGCGTATCTCGAGAAGCTTAAATCCCTTGCCGCAGATCTTCCCGTGAGCTTTGTCGTGAATGCCTCCCGGGAGACCGTATGGACCTATTTGGCGAGGGCCAAGCTCTATTGGCATGCGACGGCTCTTGGCGGTGACTCCAATGTCCCGCCGGAACGGATGGAGCACTTCGGAATTGCGACCGTCGAGGCCATGGGGGCCGGCTGTGTCCCTCTGGTACCGATGAGCGGAGGCCAGCCGGAAATCGTTGAGCATGAGAAGAGCGGCTTCCTGTGCCGGGATGCCGAGTCCCTGCTCCAGTATTCGAATCGTGCAGCCGGCAGCGAATCGTTGTGCCAAAGCATGGGGCAAGCGGCCCGTGAACGGAGCGCAGCGTTTCGACCGGACCTATTCAATCAGCGGTTGAGCCAATTGGCTGCGGGGTTGTTGACGGACCATCTGCCCGCGTCTCCGTCAGGAGAAAAGGGCACCCGGGTAGACGTGACGCCTAGATAAACGGATTGATGGATATGCCATGAAGATCCTGATGGTCAGCAATTTCTATCCTCCGCACTATCGGGGAGGTTACGAGGTCCGATGTAAGCAAGTGGCCGAAACCATGCAGCGGCGTGGGCATGAGATTCGTGTGCTGACGAGTGTCTACGGCATGCCGATGGATTCCTCGGGGAGATTTCCCCGCCCCACGGAGGAAATCGAGGGGGTCCGAGTGGACCGGTGGCTCGATATCTATTCGTATGGGCCGCAGTCTCCCGGTCGGCCTTGGACGCTGATGCAGGCCAGGCGGCAGCTTGCGGATGCCCGCCGCTTTGCGAAGATTGTGTCGGAGTTCAAGCCGGACATTGTGAACTGGTGGAGTATGAACGGGCTCTCAATGAATTTGCTGCCGATGCCTGGAGAACGGCATATCCCCGATATTCATTGGATCGAACACCCGTGGATGATCAACGAGTATGGCGCGGCCGGAGAAAAATCGGCGCCGTTTTGGGAAGGGCTGTGGGACGGGAGTTGGGGGCCGAAGCCGATACAGCCGTTGTTGAGATGGTTGGGGCGAAGATGGGAACGACAGATTGCCTGCGAAGGGATCCCGACCAGGCAGTTCCCGAACCGACCACGTCACATGGTGTTTGTCAGCGAATTCCTTCGGATGCTGTACCGCGATGCCGGCCTCACCTTCCCCTCGTCGGAAATTATTTTTGGAGGCGTGCCGATTGACCGTTTTCTTGCCCCTGTGCGTCGCCATGGCATGGAAGGCCCAATACGACTTCTCTATGCGGGGCAAATTACTCCAGACCGTGGGTTGCATACGGCCGTGGAAGCCTTTGGGCAAATACCCCCGCAGCTCCGGTCCCGCCTGACGCTTTCAGTGGCCGGGGATAATCCCGGCGACTATCTTGACGGCATCCGAAGGCGTGCTCAGGAGTTGGGCTTGACTGAAGCCGTCACCTTTCTTGGGAAGGTTCCGCACGATCGCATGCCGGAAGTCTACAAATCCCATGACATTCTGGTGTTTGTGAGTACCAGGGAGGAAGGCCTTCCCCTTGTGATGGTTGAGGCTATGCTGGCCGGTTGTGTGGTGCTCACGACAGGGAGCGGCGGTGCAATCGAAGTCGCCGCACTTGCCGATTTGCCCCTTATCCCCAAAGCAGACTCTGCTACGCTTGCGCGCCGTCTCACGGAGTTTGCCAGCAATCCTGAGACATTGTACGACATTGCGTTACGCGGGCAGGAGGTTGCCCGCAAGGAATTCAGTTTGGACGTGATGATCCAACGGTGGGAGTCAACGATTGCTGCGATAAAGACCTCTCCGAAAAGTCCGGGCGGAGAGCGCCGATGAATGTGCTGTTAGTCGTCCCATGGGATCAAGAGGTCGGCGGCGTGGCCTCGGTCGTGGGGAATGTGGCTCGCCAGCTGCAGAAGGCCGGGCACCATGTCTGGTTCCTTCATCCCGGGGAAGCACATTCGCTGAAGGCGACCATTACGAAGTGGAACTTTCCGGGATACGAACTCAATCTTCGGAATCCCTTCGTCCCGGAATCCCCAGTCAAATCTGTTTTGGGCTTTGCCTTTTATCTCTTCCATACCCTTCGTCAACTCCACACCGTACTGGTTCGACACAATATCGATATCGTAAACATTCACTACCCCATTGGATCCGGGGTCTACTTCTCATTGCTTCGTCCCTTTTGCCGGTTCAAGCTGGTGATCTCGGTGCATGGCGGCGATCTGTTTCCAAAGGGAGTGCCGGAAACGCGGTATCCAAAGGCGCTTGAAGTCCTGATCAACTCCGCCGATTGGCTTGTCGCTCCCTCCAAGAGCACGCTGGATGCCGCGTTGACAAGGTTCCCCGGACTCCGTGCCACGTCGTCGGCCATTCATAATGCGGTCGACCTTGCGGAGTTTGACGAGGAAGAGCGGGCCGCGCTGCCCGGCGGGCGATTTGTTTTGTGCATTGCTCTGCTTCAGCCCCGGAAGGCGGTCGATGTGCTGATCAAGGCCTTCCGACTCCTCGGGCAGACGCACCCTGAGATGGAATTGTGGCTGGCTGGAGACGGTCCTCTTCGAGGGCAGCTTGAGGATCTCGTGTCGCAGCTGGGTCTGACGCAGAAGGTGAAATTCCTGGGCTCGCAAGACCGAATCGGCGTTAAGAGGTTGTTGCGCCAATGTACGCTGCTGGTCTTGCCCTCCCGCGCTGAACCGTTTGGGATTGCCATATTGGAGGCGTTTTCCAGCAAGAAGCCGGTCGTGGCGTCGGCCGTCGGCGGGATTCCGGAAATTATTGAAGACGGTCATAACGGGATTTTGGTAGAACCCGAGAACCCCCAAGCTCTGTGTGATGCAATCAGCAAGGTCTGGGCCGATCCTGTTCTGGCGGAACGGCTGGCTCGCTCAGGTTATGAAACCGTGAGACAGCATTTCCAATGGGAAGTGGCCTCTGGGCGGTACGAAGCGATATTCGTGAATCTGCTTGGATAAACCAGCCGGCCCACCGTAGCATAGAGGAGCCTATCGGCTCGAGGATGTTCACCGGGAAATAGCATATGACAAATATCATCGGTATCTCAGCGTACTATCATGACAGCGCCGCGTGTCTGGTGCGCGATGGCGAGATTGTCGCTGCGGCACAAGAAGAGCGATTTACCAGAAAGAAGCACGACCCGGGATTTCCGCATCGGGCGATCGACTATTGCCTGCAGGCGGGCGGGATTCGATTCAAGGATGTCGACCGGCTGGTTTTCTACGATAAGCCGCTGGTGAAGTTCGAGCGCCTCTTGGAAACCTATTTGGCGTTCGCCCCGTCTGGCCTCCAGTCGTTTCTTGCCGCGATGCCGGTGTGGATGAAGGAGAAGTTGCTGCTGAAAACGCTGTTGCGGGACGAATTTTTGAAGCATGGGGAGGGAATGGCCAAGAGCGAATTGCCCCAGCTGTTATTTTCCGAGCATCACGAATCCCATGCTGCGTCGGCCTTTTTTGCGTCCCCCTATGACTCGGCCGTGGTGCTGTGCATGGATGGCGTGGGGGAATGGGCGACGACATCAGCCTGGCAAGGGCAGGGAAATACCCTCACGCCATTGTGGGAGATCCCGTTCCCGCATTCCTTGGGCCTGCTGTACTCCGCGTTCACCTACTACACCGGATTCAAGGTCAATTCGGGCGAGTACAAGGTGATGGGGCTCGCGCCGTATGGCGAGCCGAAGTACGTCAAAGCTATCTATGAGCATTTGATCGATGTGAAGCCGGATGGAACATTTCGTCTCAACATGGAGTATTTCAACTACTGTACAGGGCTCACGATGACGAGCCGGAAGTTCGACCATGTGTTCGGCGGTCCCCCGCGCACGCCTGAGGCGAAGTTGGGGCAACGTGAAATGGATTTGGCGCGATCTGTCCAGGAAGTGACGGAAGAGGTCATGCTCCGTTTGGCCCGGACGCTTCATCGCGAGACGGGTGTGGAGAATTTGTGTCTTGCCGGGGGGGTTGCGCTCAACTGTGTGGGAAACGGCCGGGTCTTGCGAGAAGGGCCGCATAAGGGACTCTGGATTCAACCCGCGGCCGGCGATGCGGGCGGCGCCCTCGGAGCAGCCTTATCGGTGTGGCATCAGTTTGAGGGCAAGCCACGCGTTTCGGATAACAAGCACGATAAGATGAAGGGGACGTATCTGGGGCCCGCATTCACCAACGCTGAGATCGAGGCGTTCTTGCGATCAAAAGAAGCGCCGTATATCCGCCTTGATGATTCGGCTTTGTTTGAGCAGGTCGCCAAAGATCTCGCGGCCGAAAAGGTTGTGGGATGGTTGCAGGGCCGCATGGAATTCGGTCCGCGATCCCTTGGTGGACGAAGTATTCTGGGTGATGCCCGCAGTACCAAGATGCAGTCGGTGATGAACCTCAAGATTAAATATCGCGAGTCGTTCAGACCCTTCGCTCCCTCGGTGCTTCGAGAGCGGGTCTCGGACTATTTCGACTTGCACTCCGACAGCCCCTACATGCTGATCGTGGCCCCGGTTATCGAAAAAAGGCGTTGTCCCAAGACGACCGCACAAAAGGATTTATGGGGGATCGATCTCTTGAACGTTCAACGGTCGGATATTCCGTCTGTGACCCATCTGGATTACTCGGCCAGAGTTCAAACGGTCCACGAAGAGACCAACCCTCGCTACTATAATCTGCTGAAGGCTTTCGAAGCGCAGACCGGCTATGCCGTGCTGGTGAATACCTCTTTCAATGTGCGAGGCGAGCCGATTGTGCATACTCCGGAAGATGCCTATCGCTGTTTTATGCGGACTGAGATGGATGTCCTCGTGCTGGAGAACTGTGTGCTGTACAAGACAGATCAGAAGCCGCTTGAAGGGGATTCTGATTGGAAGAATGAGTTTGAACTCGACTAACCTCATTTCATCGCACCTGGATCGTAATTCGACGGCACGCCGTTCACGTTCTGGTGGAAGAGGTCAAGCTCGTGCGTCAGGTGGGGGGCTGTCCAAGTTGTGGATGCACATGCGCGAATCCAGCCGCGGGCACACTGTGCGGAGCGCTGTCTAATTTACTGGATACCTGAGGCGATTAGCTCACACTGGCCCCGGGCATGCCCGGTGATCTGGAAGGGCAGAGGTATGCATAGGCTGTGTCTTGAGGCATGGTAACGAGATGAAACAATGAACCGTGATGAACGAAAATCTGCCGCATTCGTTTGGGTTCAGGAGAAGTACACCTCTAGCGCATTGCTTCTAGTCAACACAGGCGTGTTTCTAATCATTAGTAATGTTGTCTTGGCAGCCATGTTCTTCGTTCTTGACGTGCTTACCCCCCCCCCCCCCACCTTCTTCCGCGGCAGTGCCGGTTGGGTCGCGCTCGGAGTTGCAGACTAAGCTGTTTAAGGCGGATGGGTCGCCTGAAGATACTGGAAAACGTACTGTGTATCAGCGTGACTGGATCGATCTTGCCGCATATGAACACGTTCCAGAATCATATGTGAGCGAGGTCTTGGATGACTTCTTCGATTTAGCCAAGATGGGTTTTACTTATCAACCGTGGGCTCATTTTTCTGAGCCCCTCTTTGCTGGGAAGCGAGTTCACGTTGTTCATGATCAGCTAGGTTTTCCTACTCGGCTCACCATGAATCCTCCAAACGAGCAGGGCCGTCCCGAAATAAGAATCTTTGTACTCGGAGGCAGTACGACATTTGGTTACAATGTGAGCGATGAGCATACATTCCCCACCCATCTTTCGGCGGTATTGAATGAGCGTGCCCGTGCCGAGAATCTTGTGGCGCATATTGAGGTAACAAACTATGGACGTGGGTTTTATTATCCCAGCCAGGAAACCGCGCTTCTCATCGACCTTCTACGAATGGGGCACCGGCCGAATCTGGTCATTTTCATGGACGGTGTCAACTTGGGAGATTTGCAAGACCTGCCTCCGTTCTATTCTCGATTTGAGCGGCGATTTCGAAGTATGCAATTTTCCGGACTGGATCCGGCTAACCAATCCGCTTCTTGGATAAGCGAGAGGCTTGGATGGATTCCGATGGTGAGAGTTACGAAGGCGATTCAGAATAGGATGTCGGCTGCGCCCAAGAAGCCGGAAGAAGAACAAGAGAAAGAGGATTTCGAGACGAGGCACGGCGTAAATATGTTCAGGCAAAATCAGCTCATCTCACGAGCGGTATGCCAAGCGTACAAGATTGAGTGCCTCTTTTTCTTGCAGCCGAATGCCGTGTTCAATTACCCAACGCAACTCTGGCGCCGCTCCTTGCCAAAGTCCTTCATGAAATCTCGTGACTGGCTACAGCTTGTTTATGCGCAGATGCAACAAGACGAGGGTCGAATCTATTTGGGAGATCTCTTCCGCTTGTATGGAGAAGGAAGGAAGGCCATCGTCGATGATTGCCACTATAGCCCTGGGTTTGGCCGATTTTTAGCCGAGCATGTCGCGAAATATGTCAATCTCGGGCGCCTCGTTCCTGGGGCAAGCGGGATTAAAGAGACAGAGGCCACAGGAACTGCTCGAACTTCAAACTAGTATTCGTCTGAGTCCGGCGTGGACTTGGGCGCCTTCACGTCTTGGGCGCGTTGATCTTGTGAAGTATATACTTCACAAGATCAACATCAGATTCCAGGCGGCACTGGAGGCAATGTCGTTGGCCTTGGCGTAATAATCGGGAAGGGGCAGCGGCATGTTCGCGAACTCTACCGTTGTACTCGGGCAGCTCTCATTGAAGGGGTATCTACCAGTCTCTGCGGTGGACTCGGGATTGTACTCAGGAAAAGTGAATACAGTGGTGCATCCTCTGCTACGCGTGTAAATTGGCTCATGTGCGATTGTTTTTTGCAACAGAATCAGTTGCTGACACATGTCGAGAATGAACGATGACGTTTCCAGAAGAAGGAGTGTAGATCCATGCGCATACTGATTACGGGCGGAGCGGGATTTCTCGGGAGTCACTTGAGCGACTTATTGATCGGCAAAGGCCATGAGGTTGTGGCCATGGACAACCTGATTACCGGACGCGTCGAAAATATTGCGCATTTAATGGGGAACCCCAAGTTTAGTTTTATTAAGTACAACATCTGTGACTATATTCACATCGACGGGCAGCTGGATGCGATTCTGCACTTTGCTTCCCCGGCGAGCCCGCAAGACTATCTTGAGATGCCCATTGCGACGCTGAAAGTCGGGGCTTTGGGTACCCATAAAGTGTTGGGCTTGGCCAAGGCGAAAGGGGCGCGGCTGTTGTTGGCCAGTACGTCCGAAGTCTATGGCGACCCCTTGCTCAATCCACAGCCGGAGTCCTACTGGGGGAATGTGAATCCGATCGGGGCGCGCGGTGTGTATGATGAAGCAAAGCGCTTTGCCGAAGCGATGACCATGGCCTACCACCGCTATCATGGTGTGGATACCAGGATTGTGCGTATCTTCAATACCTATGGCCCACGGATGCGTCCGCACGACGGTCGGGTCGTGTCAAACTTTGTCGTTCAAGCGCTTCAAGGCAAAGCGCTGACCATTTTTGGCGATGGCAACCAGACGCGAAGCTTCTGCTATGTCGAGGATCTCGTGCGGGGTATTACGGAGCTCTTGTTGATCGATTCGGATAAGTCTGTGGCTGAGCGGACCGACCGATCAAGCTTCCTGACGAAGTCAGACCAGCCCTTGAAGGAGACAATGCACGATCCAGTGAACATCGGGAATCCACGAGAGTTGACCGTCAAGCAGATTGCAGATCTGGTGCTCAAACTAACGGGTTCAAAGAGCACGATCGAGCATAAGCCCTTGCCGGTGGATGATCCAAAGGTGCGCCGGCCGGATATCCGTCGAGCCAAGGAGTTCCTCGGATGGGAACCGAAGGTGGAGCTGGAGGACGGCTTGCGAAAGACGATCGAGTACTTCCGTCAGGTCATCTGATCGCCCCGTGTCGGCGGAGCGAAACGAACGAGTACGTTTAGCGTGAGGAGAGGGTGATGGCGATGAAAATCAGTGTCTTCGGCCTGGGGTATGTGGGAACCGTTTCGGCGGGCTGTCTTGCCTCCAGTGGGCACACGGTCTGGGGAGTCGATGTCAACGCCGACAAGGTAGCCTCGATCAATTCAGGGGCCGCTCCAATCGTTGAGCCCGACATCTCGGAGTTTATCGCCAAAGCGCAAAAGCAGGGGTTGTTGAAAGCTACGGTGTCATCGGCTGAAGGGATTCAGAATACCGATGTCTCCTTCATTTGTGTGGGGACGCCGAGTCAAGCCAACGGCAGCCTGGATCTCACGCATATGAAGCGGGTCTGCGAGGATATCGGGTTGGCTCTACGCGATAAAAAGACCCCGCATACAGTGGTCTTTCGCAGCACGACGTTGCCGGGAACGACGGAGGACGTCGCCATCCCGATTCTTGAGAAGCATTCAGGCAAGACGGTCGGGAACGGATTATTCGTTTGCTACAATCCCGAGTTTCTTCGGGAGGGCACATCGGTGAAGGACTATTACCACCCTCCGAAAATCGTGATCGGCGAGCGGCAGCCCGGCGAGGGCGATGTGGTTGAAGAAATCTATGCCGGTATCACAGCGCCGACTATTCGGACGTCGATCCGAGCCGCAGAGATGGTGAAGTATTCCGACAATGCCTTTCATGCTTTGAAAGTGACGTTTGCGAACGAGATCGGAAATATCTGCAAGCGACTCGGTATCGATAGCCATGCGGTCATGGACATCTTCTGCCAAGATACAAAGTTGAATCTGTCGAAAGTGTATCTGAAGCCTGGTTTTGCGTTTGGAGGGTCCTGTCTCCCCAAGGATCTTCGCGCGCTCTCCTATCAGGCGAAGCGGACGGATGTCGAGGTGCCGGTCTTGAACGCCATTCTTCAGAGCAATGCGGTTCACATTAAGGGTGTCATTCAGCGGATCGTGGGCCTGGGGAAGAAAAAAGTCGGATTTCTTGGGATGACGTTCAAGCCGGATACCGACGATCTTCGAGAAAGCCCCTTGGTTGAAGTCATCGAGACTCTGCTCGGAAAAGGTTTTCAGGTGAAGATCTATGATAAGAATGTGGCGACCAGCCGCCTGATCGGCGCGAATAAGCGGTTTATCGAAGAGCATATTCCCCATCTGTCTTCATTGCTGGTCGATCAGGCAACAGATCTCGTGGACGCGGCCCAAGTCGTGGTTGTCGGATATGCGTCGGCCGAGTTTCTGCCCGCGTTGAAACGCATGCGGCCAGACCAGCTCATTATCGACTTGGCACGGATCGAAGGTCGGGAAGGTCTGACCGCGTCCTATGACGGTATTTGTTGGTGATGAGGCGAGGACCGTGCGTTGCCCGGCGAGTAGTTTGCGATGAAAATACTAGTATTGGCTCCAGATATTCCCGCGACGTCAAAGATGCCCGGGTCTCCGCGTCTGTTCAATCTCTGCCGGGAACTCTCCCGGCAGCATGAGCTGTATCTACTCACCTATTGTTCCTCCGGCGAGCGGCATCAGTCCTTCCTGAACGATCCAACCGCAGCCAAAGTCTTTTCGACGGTTGAGGTATTGCCTGACCCGCCGGCCATGACCTGGTGGGGGCAGCAGTGGCATCGACTGCATTTGGCCGCCAGCTTTGAAACGCGTTTCCGGTTTCCGGAGTATTACCAGGCCATTCGCAGCAAGGCTCGCGAGATATGCATCCGGAATCGCTGCGATCTGATCTATGTCGACTTGCTCCCCATGGGGCAGTACGTTGACCCGGGACTCGACGTTCCCGCAATTATCGACCTGCATGATTCGATGACGCTGATGGCGAGGAGGATGCTTAAAACGACCCGAGGGGGGCGGCGGCGTCTCGCGATCTACAGCCACTTGATGCGAATACAACAGATCGAGGGGTCGCTTGGGCGGAAGTTCGGTCTTGTCGTCACGAATTCTTCTGTGGATGAGCAAGTAATCCGCGAAGTCTCGCCGGCAAGCAATGCGATGACTATTACGAACGGCGTCGATATGGAATATTTCGCTCCGGACCATTCGAGTGTCGACGCTGACAAGATTGTGTTTACCGGCGTCATGGGGTATGGCCCCAATGAAGATGCGGCTCTATTTTTTGCGCGAGAGATTTTCCCTCTGGTCCTTGAACGACGGCCCAAGGCGGAATTCTGGATCGTCGGCAGTGATCCGACGGACCGGGTCAGGGATCTGGGACGAATTCCCGGCGTACATGTGACAGGAAGAGTGGATGATGTGCGGCCCTATCTCGGTCAGGCTGGGATCTTCGTGTGCCCGTTGAGATATGGGTCCGGAGTCAAGAACAAGATTCTTGCGGCAATGGCGATGCAGAAGCCGATCGTCGCGACATCGCTGAGCATAGACGGATTGGATCTCGCCGACAATCGCGAGGTGCTGCTCGCCGATGAACCGCGGGATTTTGCAGAGAAGGTTGTGGGATTGCTTTCGGATCCAACAACTGTCAGCCGGATCGCGGGCAATGGATTGGCCCGTGTGCAACAGCAGTATTCGTGGGCTGCGATGGGCCAGGCGCTCGAGAAAGCCCTTCAGACTGTCATGGAGTCTCGCAAGGCCTGTGGACGGCAGGCAGTCTAGCAGGCTGCGGAAAAACTCGGTGTATCTGAAAATACGGTTGGAATATTCCGTATGATGTTGGGGCCAGAATAACCTCAGGATGCTCAAAAAGGCTGGCGGACTTTTTCAGCATCCTGCTAGAACCTCCTTCACGTTCCTGAATGCGCGATAAGGCGAGATACCGTGAACATCGGACTCCTTCAGGATGCTTATGACGAAGCCTTGTGGGACCAGTACGTACTGAATCACCCGCGGGCATCGGGCTATCATCTGCTCGCTTGGCGAGGCGTCATTCGGAAAGTATTCGGCCATCCCGCGCCCTACCTGATGGTCAAGGATGAAGAGGGGAAAGTCCGCGGCGTGCTTCCCCTTGTCTTCACAAAGAGTCCGATGTTCGGGCGATTCCTCACGTCCATGGCATTTTTCAACTATGGGGGAGTCTTGGCCGATGATGCGGATGCGGCTTGCGCGCTGCTGAAAGCCGCGGCGGTGACGGCTGAGGAGGTTGGCGCGGCTCATATCGAATTGAGGCAGGAGGAGTCTCTGGCAACGGAGTGGCCCGTCCGATCGAAAAAAGTGTCGATGCGCCTCGCGCTCCCTCCGGACTACGAGACCTTGCTCAAGGCCTTTCCCTCAAAGTTGCGCAGCCAGGTTCGACGGGCACAGAAGGAGGGAATGGAGGTCAGGGTCGGTGGCACGGAGTTGCTGGAGGACTATTATCGAGTCTTTGCTCGATGTATGCGGGACCTTGGTACGCCGGTCTATGAGAAAGGGTTCTTTGAAGCGATCCTCGAGACCTTTCCCAAAGAAGCGCGACTGTGCGTGGTCTCTCTCAATGGAGCTCCGCTTGCTTCAGGGTTCCTGTATGGTTTTCGGAATCGGCTGGAAATCCCCTGGGCTGCGTCAGATAAGCGATTTAGCCGACTGTCTCCCAACATGCTTTTGTATGGAGCGGTCTTGGAGTTTGCCTGTCGCGAGGGATTCAAGGAGTTTGATTTTGGCCGATCCTCAGTCGATAGCGGAACCTATCGGTTCAAAGCGCAATGGGGCGCGCAGCCGCATCAGTTGTACTGGTATTACTGGCTTTCCGAGGGGCGCGCGATTCCGGAATTGAATCCGGATAACCCCAAGTACAAGGCTGCCATTGCAGCGTGGAAATGCCTTCCGGTGCCTGTGGCAAATCTGGTCGGCCCACACCTGGTGAAGTATCTGCCATGACGCCGCAGCGAACCATCCCGCCGACAGCCGCTCCGCTTCCTTTGGGGAATCTCCTGCGCTCCGTCGGTAGCCTCTGGGGCGGCAAGCAATATCGAACGGGTCTGCTCAGTGAGCTGAAGGCTCATTATGCCGTGCGCGCCGCCTTTTTGGTGTCGTCGGGGAAAGCGGCCCTGACGGTCATTCTCAAAGCGCTGGCGGGCGCGAGCAGACGGAAGCGGGTGATCATCCCCGCCTATACGTGCTTTTCTGTCCCGTCCGCGATCGTGAAAGCCGGGCTGGAGGTGGTGCTCTGCGACGTGGATCCGAACACGCTCGATTTCAGATTTGCCGAGCTTGAAGGATTGTTGAACGAAAACGTTCTCTGTGTCGTCTCAACCCATCTGTTTGGCCGTCCCGCGGATACAGGACGCGTGAAACAGTTGTGCGAGGGGAAGGGCATCCTCGTGGTTGAGGATGCCGCGCAGGCGATGGGAGGTCAGGTCGGCGACCGCCTCATTGGAACGATCGGGGATGTGGGGTTCTTTAGCCTGGGCCGCGGAAAGAATATGACGTGCGGCACAGGTGGAATTATTCTGACCAGCTCTGCTCCGATCGCGCAAGCGATCGGAGCGGAATACGCGAGCTTGTCGGAAGCCCCTTGGCTCGAAGTCTTTCGCAATTGGCTAGAGCTTCTGGTGATGCGCATCTTTATCCATCCGGCGTTGTACTGGCTTCCCGCGGGGCTCCCTTTCCTCGGGCTGGGTGAAACCAAGTTTTACACGGACTTTCAGATGTTTCGAATGGATGAGGTTCGGGCGCATCTGCTCAATGGCTGGCAAGGGAGATTAGCGCGCGCCAATCAGGGACGGTCGTCCCGCGCCCGGTGGCTCATTGAAGGGCTGGATGTCGCCCGGAAAGGCGTCAAGCCGATCATGGGAGAGGGCTCGCTCTTTCTCCGGTTGCCCGTGCTAGTGAGAAGTCGAGAAGCCAAAGAGGCGGTCTGTCGGCTAAGTCGCGAGCAGGGGGCAGGACTGAGCCCGAACTATCCGGCTACCATTCAGGAAATACCGGAATTGGCCGGGCAATTGATAGACCGGAGGTACCCCGGCGCGCAGGAGGTCGTGGATCGAATCGTCACTCTGCCCACGCATCAGTTTGTATCGGAGCAGGACCGTCTGAAGATCGACCGTATACTGGCCGTCCAGGGGGAGGTCTCTGCTCCAGGCAGTACTGGGGACGGAGATCCAGCTACTCAAGGCGCCGGGCATCGTCACGTCCCTGTGAGAAGCTAGCGGAATGGCGCCTGATGACACTTTCTAATTGCATGCTCTCGATATTCTGGCTGTCGGTCGCATTCGTATTCTATGCCTATATGGGGTATCCGTTGCTGCTGATGGCGATAGGCGTTCTGCGTAATCGTCCGGTAAGAAAATCCCCGCACCACCCGACGGTTTCCTTGATTATCACGGCCTATAATGAGGAGAAACGGATTCGGGAAAAGTTGGAGAATACGCTTCGGCAAGATTATCCCCGCGAGCGTCTCGATATTGTTGTGGCGTCCGACTGCTCCACAGACGGGACCGATGACCTGGTCCGCTCGTATGGGCCCTCCGGAATTCGATTAGTTCGGTCGAGCGCGAAGGGTGGGAAGGAGGCGGCGCAGAAACTCGCCGTCGAGTCGACGACCGGAGAGATTCTAGTATTTTCCGATACGGCCACGATGCTCGAACCCCAGGCCATCTCCACGATGGTGCGGAACTTCGCGGACCCGACGGTCGGCTGTGTCAGCAGCGTTGATCGGTTTATCGATGTGGATGGAGCGGTGAGCGGGGAGGGTGCCTACGTCCGCTACGAGATGTTTCTCCGGAATCTCGAAACGCGGGTCAATACCTTGGTCGGGCTGAGCGGGTCCTTCTTTGCCGCCCGTCGATCTGTGTGCCAGAACTGGGCGCCGGACCTCCAGAGCGACTTCAACACGTTGCTCAATAGTGTCAGGCTAGGGCTGCGCGGAGTGGCGGATCCGGAGAGCATCGGGTTCTACAAGAATCTGGCCGACCCAAAGAAGGAGTATAATCGCAAGGTTCGCACGATAGTCCGTGGGATTTCCGTGTTTATGAAGAGCTTGGCTCTCCTCAATCCGTTCCGGTATCACCTGTTCGCCTGGCAACTGATCAGCCATAAACTGTGTCGCTGGCTGGTCCCTTTTGCGATGATCGGGGCGTTGGGGGCCAACGTCATGCTCGCGTCATCATCGCTGTTTTATCAAGGAACGTTGCTGGCCCAAGCGGGGTTTTATGCCGTGGCGCTTGCCTATCTTGTCACCACACGCTTGCCGAGTGTCGGGGTGCTGCGGATCCCGTCATTTTTTGTGATGGTGAATGTCTCGATCCTCGACGCCTGGGTCCGCTATTGCCGCGGGGAACGTATCGTGTCGTGGACTCCTTCTAAGCGATAATGTGTTTTGCCTGTACAGAAAGGGATAACCGATGGAAAATGTTGAGGTAACGAACAAAACGCTCCGCCAGTTCGGTCTCATGGTCGGCGGGGTCTTCCTGGTGATCGGGCTGTGGCCGTTTCTCTGGCGGCAGGAAGCCATACGGGAGTGGGCCGTGGTGCTCGGTGCGCTCTTGTCTGTGGCTGGACTCGCCGTGCCGGCAATCTTGAAGCGCCTGTATCAAGGGTGGATGTGGGTCGGGCATGTGATGGGATGGATCAATACCCGCATTATTTTAGGCGTCCTATTTTACGGGATTGTGACGCCGATGGGCCTGGTGATGAAGCTGGCGGGCCGCGATCCCATGTGTCGAGGATTTGACCCCGATGCGCCGACATACCGGGTGATTCGCACCCCTAGACCGGCGGCTCATATGAAGAACATGTTTTGAACGGATCTATTTCCAGGAGGACGACAGATGGGCGATTTTATTCAAGAGTTATGGGCGTTCATGAAAGAGCGGAAAAAATTCTGGCTCCTGCCGATTATTCTCGTGCTCGTTTTGCTCGGCAGTCTGATTGTCTTGACCCAGGGGTCGGCCGTCGCGCCCTTTATCTATACGCTGTTCTAACAGGATCCGGGGAAAGTCCGCCAGCGGCGTTCTCGCATCGCTTAGAGGCTCAACGTACAGCGCAGAGTACGATTCGCCTCTTCGCTCGCTGCGGCCTTGCTGGACGGCCTTTTTGCGCATCTTGTGGGCTATTCCGACGCCGACACGGCGAATGAGTTGGCCGCGGTGTGTGGTGCAGCAATCGATTTTTTCCGCAGCCTGCTAAGTCTGATGGTCTGCCAAGCATGCGAAGTTATGTGCAGGACGATCTGATGGCGCATTTGGGGTGATGGTGTGATCGCTCGACTCAAGGCCGTAACCTGGAGGGTATTAGGCGGACTCTATTCTGTTTCCGGGCTTTCACAGTTCCGACATCAGGGGCGCGTGATCGTGCTGACCTATCACCGGGTTGTGTCTCACGAGGTAGTGGAACGTCAGCACATTCAGCCCGGCATGTACATGCTGGAGGAGTCCTTCGCCGCTCACATCGCCTATCTTCGGGAGCGATTTACGATTCTCTCCTTGGATGAGCTGCTGGACCTGTGGCGGACAAATCAGTTCAAGCGCGACCGGTCTTACTGCGTCATTACTTTTGATGATGGATGGCGGGATAATTATCAGTTCGCCTTTCCTATCCTGAGAAGGTATGCGGTCCCGGCGACGATCTTTCTTGCGACAGATTTTATCGGAACACCTCGATGGTTTTGGCCGGATCGGATGATGTTGGTTTTGGCGCAGGCCGGATCCCAGAGGAGCGGCCCGACGACCCGTGATGAGGTCTCAGCGGTCTTGGCCGATACGGTCGGAGTCCGTCAGTCCGCTGACGATGGGGGCTTCATGTTCGTAAAGTCAGGTCTGCCGATTGACGCCGGTGCGATCATAGAACTCTGTAAAGACAGAGCGGTCGATGACATTGAAGCTCTCATAGACCGTCTCGGTCGTGTCCTTGGTATGGACCGTCCTTCGGAGCGGGTCCTGCTTGATTGGACCGAGGTGCGCGAGATGGCCGCTCAGGGTGTGTCATTCGGATCGCATTCCTGCTCGCACAGGATTCTGACGAACATTCCGTTGTCGGAAGTCAGCCGCGAGTTGACCGAGTCACGAAATGCGATGCTTCAACAAGGGGTCACGCCGTCTTCGGCATTCTGTTATCCCAATGGAAATTTTAATCCGGATATTCAAAAGCTGGTCAGAGAGAGCGGGTATCGCGCCGCGGTGGGTTGTGAGATAGGGCTGGAGGGTGATCGCCCAGGCGATCCGTACGCGCTGAAAAGGGTCAGCCTGCATGAGGACAGCAGTTCATCAGCTCCGCTGCTCGCATTGGCGCTATCCGGTATTCGATAGGCCGATGGCAGAGCAGCATGTTCGTAGAGGACCGAAATCGTAATGGGGTCGAAGCCTTGCGTGCTAGTGACGGATGGTCAGGAGCGTGCCGCCCTCGCTGTCACCCGAAGCTTGGGGCAAGCAGGCATTCCGGTGGTGGTTGGAGCCGAAACGCTGAAGTCCTTAGCTGGAGCTTCGAAGTACTGTCATCAGGCCTGGCAGTATCCGTCGCCGCTGGAAGATCCTTCCCGGTTTGTGTCCAGTGTGATCGATGCGGTCGGCCGGTTGGGCGTGACCGCTATTATGCCGGTGACGGATGCTACGACTCAGGTGCTCGCAGCCAGGCGAGAGCAATTTCCTGCTGCTGTCTTGAATGCCATCCCGCAGTTGGAAAGTTATGAACTGGTATCCGACAAATACCGGTTGATGAAAGTCGCCCAGGAGCTGGGCGTGCCGATTCCCACTACGGTCTATGTCCCGGACGGAGATCTCGCGTCCGTGCTCGACCAGGTGACATCATTCCCTGTCGTGGTGAAGCCGGGACGATCGCTTCTGATGACCGACCATGGATGGGGCAAGACCAGCGTCCATTTTGTGTCATCTGTGGATGAGTTGATTGATCTGTATCGGAGGATCCCTTATTTGAAAAATCCCTCGCTCATTCAGCAGCGGGTTGAGGGGGAGGGCCAGGGAATATTCGGGCTGTTCGATCATGGAAGACCCTGCGCACTCTTTGCGCATCGGCGAATCAGAGAAAAGCCGCCGGCCGGAGGAGTGAGCGTGTTGAGAGAGAGCATCGAGCTTCCCAAGCCCATGACCGACTACGCGGTCAAGTTATTGGAACAGGTGAAATGGCATGGCGTGGCGATGGTCGAGTTCAAGGTCGATCAAACCTCCAAGATTCCGAGACTGATGGAGATCAACGGGCGGTTCTGGGGGTCTTTGCAGTTGGCGATCGATGCGGGTCTTAACATTCCCTATCTCCTCTATCAGGTTGCGAGTGGGCAGTCTGTGGCGATTCCGGACAACTCCTATCGCATCGGTACCCAGTCCCGATGGTTCCTGGGAGATCTGGACCATCTGCTCATGCGTCTGACCAAAACGAACGCCACGCTTCATCTCGGCCCGCACGCGCCGTCACGGTGGCGTTGCGCGGCGGAATTCGCGAAGCTGTTTCAGCGGAATCTGCATTATGAAGTGGAATCGCTGAGCGATCCTCGCCCGGCATTGGTGGAGTATCGTGCCTGGATTAGCCAGTTAGCGGGAGGAGCTCGATGAATATGGGTGACACGCCAAGTGTGGGAGCGCATTGCTGGACCTTTCTGCGGGCGCTCCGTGCGACGGGGGGATATATCATCGGCAAGCTGAACTTCGTTCGCCATCGCTATGAGCGGTGGACGGAAGTCCGATTGCCGGACTCCGTTCAATCTGTGCTCTTTGTCTGCAAGGGCAATATCTGCCGGAGCCCCTTAGGGGAGGTGTGTTTTCGCGCGCTTGCCATGCAGGCGGGACGATCGCTCACAATCCGTTCGGCCGGACTTGAAACAACTCCCGGGAAGCCGGCCCATCTCAAAGCGCAGGCCACAGCGCTCGAGCACGGGCTGTCGCTTGAGAAGCATACGACGACCCAAGTGCACGCGGAATTGCTCGAGAAGTCAGACCTGATCATTGTCATGGAGGTAGCTCAAAAAGATCGGATTCATAGTCTGTACCCAAAAACGATCGGGAAGGTGGTGTTGTTGGGACGTTTTGATTCTACAGGTCCTCTTGAAATTGCAGATCCCTATAGCGGGACCAGTGAAGATTTCCGTTCCTGTTATCAGCAAGTAAAGCGATGCTGTCAGGCCCTGGCAGCCCGATTGGATATGAGAACGGGCGATCAGAAGACACGCCAGTTATTTCCAGATACCCAAGTAATTAAATGACTGCCGGTAAACACAAGACGACGGTTCTGCATCTGTCGACCAGCAGTGGGCCCGGTGGTGCTGAGAGAGTGATCAGCAGTCTTGCGGCAGCCCTCAACCAACAAAACTGTCGCGTTATTGTTGGGCTTTTCCGTCCAGGATGGCTCCAGGACGAGTGTGAACGTCTGGGAGTTGAGACAAAACTATTGCCACTTCCAGGCGGTCTTCAGATCGGCTGGTTCCGGGACTGCCTGCGTCTGGTTCGCGAGGAACAGGTAGCAATAATTCATGCTCATGAGTTCAGTGCCGTTCTGTTTGGATGGATCGTGGCGAGAATTTCAAAGGTGCCGTTTGTGGGAACTGTTCACGGGAAAAATTATTATTGGGAGAAGTTTCGCAGACGCCTGGCATATCGAATAGTCAGTCGGTATGGTCGGCTTGTCGTAGTGTCGGAGGATCTTAAGCGATTCGTTTCTCTGCGGGTCGGTATTCCGGAGTCGCGACTGCACGTGATCTATAATGGGGTAGAGTCGCCGGCGGTTGAGAACGATGCCTCTTCGCAGGCATGCAGAGCGGAGTTGGCTCTTCCGGCAGGTGTTCCTGTGATCGGGACAGTTGGGAGCTTGTATCCGGTCAAAGGACATCGTCATCTGCTTGATGCCCTGCCGGCCATACTCAAGCGACATCCGGGGACCGTTCTCCTCATTGCCGGGCGTGGTGAATTGGAGATGACGCTCAAAGAGCAAGCAACGCGGCTTGGCGTTGATGGGCAGGTCCGTTTCCTGGGGATGAGGAATGATGTTCAGCGGCTCTTGTCAGTCATGGACGTCTTTGTGTTGCCGTCATTGTCCGAGGGGCTCTCGATGGCGCTGCTAGAAGCCATGGTGTCTGGGAAAGCTGCGGTGGCCACGAAAGTTGGTGGAAACCCCGAGCTGATTGACCATGGCAAGACGGGTTTTCTGATTCTGCCGGAGAACTCAAGTGATCTTGCGGATCAGCTCATGGCTTTATTAGATAATCCTGAATTGACTAGAGCGTTTGGCCGGGCTGGTGCCGAGCTGGTACATCGCCGGTTCAGTAAGGCCGAGATGATTTCCAGGTATCAGACTCTATATGCAAGTCTCTTGTAGCCGTTCTTGTCCGGCGCGAATTGAATGCGTAGACGTTTCAATTTGCAAGTTTCCGTGGTGATCAATGCTGCCAGATCTTAAGTCTGTTCGAACCCAGGGACGAACGCCGATGCCTGCTTTACGTTCGAGTGGAGCTTCGGAGAGCAAGGCGGGGTTCTATCTCGTCATGGCGTACCTTCTGTTTGAGTTTGGCCGCCCTCAGGAGTTGATTCCCGGACTCAAACTTATCCCCATCGCCCTAGGAATTAATCTGTTGCTGTTCCTCAACGTGTTGATGTCGGGGAAGCTGGATTTTTCCAGGCTCCAGACAAAGCTGTGGATCGTGCTTTTTGGAGTCATGGCGATCCATGTGCCGATCGCGGTCAATAATTTTCACGCCTTGATGACGTTCAAAGACATGGTGCTCTTATTTTTCACCTATCTTGGCATTACAACTTTCGTGAATTCGACGGAGAGGATGCTGACGGTGATGAAGTTTTGGGTGGGTGTCCACGGCTTCTTGGCCATCATGGGGATTGCAAAAGGAGGAGTCGGTATTGGGGCCTGGATGGGCGACGAAAACGATTTTTGTATGGTCATGAATATGGCGGTGCCGTTTGCCTACTTTCTGCTGTTCTCTGCAACCGGGTTCTCGTTGCGGATGAAGTACCTGGCGCTCCTGGGAACGTATATTCTCGCCGCAATGGCAACGGTATCGCGCGGAGGGTTTATCGGGTTGGCATCGGTCGGAGTCTATTGCTGGTATCGTTCTCCCAAAAAAATGAATGCGCTGATTGTGGTTGCCGTCGCCGTAGTTTTTATGGCGTTACTGGCACCTGAAAAGTATTGGGATGAGATCACTTCATCAACTAGTGAAGAGACGATGAACGAAGGTACCGGAGGAGAAAGGCTCTATACCTGGGGGATTGGTATGGAAATGTTCTTCTATAATCCTATTATTGGCATCGGGCAGAGCAACTTCCCATGGACCTTTGATAAATATCAGGGAAGCCGAACCTTCCATGAAAAATCTATCGCAGGCCGGCAGGCTCATTCTGCATGGATTACCTTGATCTCGGAGTTGGGCCTCGCTGGAATAGTCCTTATCGGAGGAATCATCTTACAGAGTTTCAGGGACCTGCGATGGGTCGCACGCAAACTCGCTCTTCCGGTTGTGCGGACGGCAGGTCGCCAGCCAGCCCAAGCTCGTGAAGACATTCGTGTCTATCTTGCTCGGGCTATGGAGGGAAGTCTGATCGGATTCATCGTGAGCGGTGTGTTCATTTCCATTTTATGGTATCCGAGCTTATGGATCATGGTGGCATTAGTGGTCGCACTCAGAAATATTTCTGAGATACAGGGGGCTGCAGCAATGCCTGCTGGAACTCATCCGCTGCAGCCATGGGGGGCTCGGATCCCGCGCTTTGGTGGAGGGCTTGTTTCCACTCGCTCATAGGTTCTCCGGCGCTTCCATATAGGGAGGCTGATTGCGAGTGAAGGAGAGCGGGACATGGAATATCTCCATGCCCTAGTGATCGCAAGGAGTGCGGCAGGTGTTCCCACCATCGAGTGAATTCCCCCCTACACCTATTTCTATCTGTCATGTTGCCACAGGTGATCTTTGGGCAGGAGCGGAGGTGCAGCTCAAGGTCCTGTTGTCAAGATTGGTGGGCAGGGCCGACATTCAACTGTCGGCGATCTTATTCAACGAAGGTAGATTGGCGACAGAGATTGAGGCGCTAGGCATTTGCGTCAAGGTGTTTCCTGAGAATCGATGGAGCAGCGGCAAGATCTTTTGTGAGCTGGTTCGCGAATTCAAACAGTCACGGGCTGGGATCGTTCATACTCACAAGTACAAAGACATGATTCTGGCAGCGCCGGCTAGTAAGTTGTGCGGGATTCCACATGTTGTACGAACGGTCCATGGCCTCAGCGAACCGTTTAAAGGTTTGCAGGCGTTTAAGATGAATGTTTATGAATTGGTGGAGCGCACAGTATATCGATGCTGTGTCGACGCCATCATCGGCGTCTCATCTCAGATTGAGAGCAGGTATAAGACGGATGAAGCGGCCCCCCTTGTTACGTGCATTCGAAACGGGATCGATCTGGAGCAGAATCCCATTCAGGCAGACCGATGGTTGACACGCAAAGAGTTGGGGGTTGATGTGGAGACCTGCCTGATCGGCACAGTTGGCCGGCTCACGCCGGTGAAAGGTCTCTCGTACCTGCTTCAATCTGTTTCCATTCTCCTGCGCCAGCGGGCGAATGTGAGGTTGCTGATCGTGGGGGATGGGGTGATTCGCAAGGATCTGGAGGCGCAGGCGCGCGACTTGGGAATTAGCGAAACCGTTGTCTTTTTAGGACATCGAGAGGATACTCAAGAACTACTGCAGGCCTTGGATATTTTCGTCCTCCCCTCGTTGAGCGAGGGTATTCCCATGGCCTTGCTTGAGGCGATGGCGGCGTCCCGGGCTGTCGTGGCCAGCCGGGTGGGAGGGATTCCTGAAATCGTTGAGGACGGAGTCGAGGGAATTCTCGTTGAACCGATGGATGTACCCCGACTTGCGGAGAGTTGCGTGAAATTGATCGATTCCCCGGAGATCGCCATGAAAATGGGAGAGCAGGCTCGAAAGAGAGTAGTGCGGGAGTTTTCTGCGACGGCCATGGCGGATCGGGTCGCAGGACTCTATAAAGAATTGGTGATGTCTCGATGAGAGCGATGAAGAGATACAGCTTGTGTAACTGCTCAGGTAGATAGGCTGAAGGCTGAAGGATTTTAGTGATACATCGTGCGTGATCATACAAAACTTCGGGCATTTGAGTTGGCTGATGAATTAGCCATATTGGTGTATCGAGTAACCGCAGGGTTTCCGAAAGAGGAGTTGTTTGGACTGACTTCTCAACTACGGCTGGCATCAGTGTCAGTTCCTTCTAACATCGTGGAGGGGTGTGCTCGTGACAGTGAGGCAGAGTATCTCAGATTTCTCAATATCGCCTTCGGGTCATTGCGGGAACTACACTATCAATTAAATTTGTCGAAGCGGTTGGGCTTCTTGCCCAACGAGGATTCATCTCTACTTGAACCCACAGTCGTAGAAACCGAGAAGGTTTTGAATGGCTTGATTCGTGCCTTGCGAGATAATTTATAGCCTTCGGCCTTCAGCCTGAACACCTGAGTAGGTACAGCTTGTGACAAACTCTGACCCAACAGCCTCACGAACGAGTTCCCTTCGCATAGCGCTGTTCGGCGCCGGACGCCATGCTCAGCATCATGCCCGTGCTATTGTGAGATGCGCGGGCGCCAGGCTGGTTGCGGTGGCCGATCCTTCTGATGCGGCCCAGGCGGCGATGCGGAGCATTGTCCCTGGGGTCAAGAGTTATGGCACCCCTGAAGAACTATTGGCCGCTGAACGACCTGATGTGGTGCATATCTGTACCCCGCCGGCCTCCCATGGGCCGCTGGCGCTGGCCGCCCTGAGGGCTGGCAGCCATATCTACGTGGAGAAACCATTTACGGAGCGAGTCGAGGATGCGCAACAAATCCTGGATGAAGCCCGGGCAAAGAACCTCCTGGTCTGCGCCGGTCATCAGTTGCTCTACGAGTCGCCGACAGCGGTCCTGACCCAATACCTGCCTTCCATCGGCCGGGTCGTGCATGTCGAGAGTTATTTTTCCTTTCGTACGGTCCGACATGCTCCCGGTGGACGCACCGTGCTCCGTGCAGATCATCAATTGCTCGATATCCTGCCCCATCCGGTCTATCTGCTGCTGCGGGTTCTCGAGCAGTCGGGGGAGGGGCGCATCGAGCTGGTCTCGCTCGAAGTGAGCCAAGCCGGGACCGTGCATGCACTCATCCGGCGCGGTGGCGTGACCGGGACCTTGGTCGTGACACTCGAAGGGCGTCCAGTTGAGAGCTATCTGCGGGTGATCGGGAAAAACGGCTCACTCTTCGCCGATTATGTCCGGAGCACCACGCAGCGGGCGATCGGTCCAGGCTCGTCGGGCGTCGATAAGCTCTTGGCTCCCTATCGACAGGCCTGGCAGCTCCTGACCGGGACCACGTCGGCAATGGCGCGCCGGTTTCTCAAGAGCCAGCGCAGTTACCCAGGGCTGGCCGAACTCTTCGGCGCCTTCTACGAGTCTGTGCGGACAAGCACCCCTTCTCCGCTCTCTCCTGAAAGTCTGCTTGAAACCGTTCGCATCTGTGAGCGGGTGGCCGAGGCGCTCAAGGTCGGAGAGGCAAAGGCGTTGGCGTTGGCAGCCACGAGGCCTGTCGAGAGCCGGGGCGTGCTGGTGACGGGGGGAACCGGGTTTCTCGGGAAGGAGATTGTCCGTGCTTTGCTAGGGCGCGGTCGCTCCGTTCGCGTGGTGGCGCGTCGCGAGCCTTCGCCTTGGGAACGGATTGCCGGCGCTGAATATGTCGTGGCGGATGTGGCAACAGGCGCCGGCGCGCATTTGTTCAAAGGAGTCGATACGGTCATTCACGCAGCAGCAGAGACTGCCGGTGGGTGGCCGGAACACCAGCGAAATTCGCTCGATGCCACTTCGCACATGGTCAGGGGCGCGGCTGCCGCCGGCATCGCGCATTTTATCCATGTGAGCAGTCTGGCGGTGTTGGCCCAGGGGCAGGGAGGACCGATCGGCGACCATCATCCCTTGGAGCCGAACAGCAAGGGGTCGGGGCCCTATGTGTGGGGCAAGCTCGAATCGGAACGGCGTGCCGTTGATTTGGGAGAGGAACTTGGCTTGTCGGTCAAGGTGATTCGTCCTGGCGCCTTGGTGGACTATCGGGATTTCGATCCTCCAGGCCGTCTCGGCAAGCGGCTGGGAAATTTCTTTGTGGCCGTTGGGTCCCCGCGCGACAGGCTGGGCATCGTGGATGTGGGATTTGCCGGCCGGTTCCTGGCATGGATGACTGATAGGTGGGAGAGTGTGCCGAGTCCGTTGAATCTGCTCGACCCTGTCTCTCCGACCAAACGCGAGTTGTTGGATCATCTTCGCAAAGCCAATCCGGATCTCACAGTGATCTGGCTCCCGACCTTCGTCCTTGTGCCGCTCTCGTGGGTGGCGGCTGTGTTGCAAAAACTTCTTCGTCCCGGTAAGCCCTCGATCAATGTAGCTAAGGTATTCAGCGTGCAGGCCTATGATACATCGTCCATTGCCATGCTTGCCGTCAACATTGAGGGGCTCGGAATGAAGGATGGGGCCTCCGAATGCAGTACTCGGTCCTCTTCGCCTAATAGTAACTGAGTGCCTTTTTTGATCTTTCACAGCCACCACCCTAACCCTGGTTCTTGAGGTTCTGTCATGTCCACTTTAAAGAGGCTTGCCGTAACACTGCTGCCCCATTCCGTATTGGCCTGGGGCAAGAAGCATTACTATGCTTACGTTGTTCCACGATTTTGGGAAGCTGAGATCGAGCCGATCGCTTCTTTTGTTCACGCCGGGGATTCCGTGATCGACTTAGGAGCTAATATTGGATGGTACAGCGCAGTTCTTTCAAGGTTAGTGGGGGAGAGCGGGAAGGTCTATGCAGTAGAGCCAATTCCTGAAACCTTTTCTCTGCTCTCTTCAGTCATCAAGAGGCTGGGGTTGACCAATGTGGAGCTCTTCAATTGCGCAGTCTCGGAGAAGGATGGTACTGCGGTAATGGAGCTTCCAAAGCATGAATATGGGGGGACGAACTATTATATGGCTCGGATTGTTTCGGGGAAGTCTGCTGAGCCACGGGTTGACAGGGTTGAAGTGCCTCTCAGGTCGGTAGATTCACTGTTTCCCGAACGATTGTCAGAAAGGGTGACTTTCGTAAAGTGCGATGTGGAGGGGCATGAGCTGGCTGTGTTGAAAGGGGCCTCACAGTTCTTCGCAAGAGTAAAACCTGCACTGATGATTGAGGTTACTGGAACTGCGGCGATGCAGGATGCTCCCGATAACGAATTTTTCTCAATTATGGCTCGATACGGCTATGTGCCGTACTCATATGATGGGAAAAAGCTTCGAAGGCGAGTCAAGGGGCATTGGAGCGTCAACTATTTCTTCTTGCAGGATGTGCATTTGCCGCAAGTCGCTCACCTTCTTTCTGAATGAGTTTGCGAGGATGTGCTAATGAAAGTTCTTTGGCTCGGGCACAATATTGGCTATCCCCCGAAAGGTGGTGCGCTTCAGCGAAACTACAATCTTATTCGCGAGGTGGCGAGCCAGTGTGAGTTGCACCTGTTGGCCTTCGATCAACCGGTGACTCGGCCGGTACATATTACTCCGGAAGATTGCGTCGCTGCGCTCTCTAAATTTTGCGCATCGGTCGATTGGGTTCCCCTCCGACAGTCGTCCCTTTTGCGCTCACGATACGGGCTCGCGATTCAGGGGCTGGTGTCACGAGAACCTTATGATTTTCTCTGGCTAAAGTCAGAGGAAATGGCGAGGAAGCTGACGAGGGCGGTGAAAGAGTTTGCGCCGGATGTAATACATTTCGATGCGTTGGGTTTGGCGCAGTACCATCATTTGGCAGGCCACGCCGGGACTATTCTCACTCACCATGATGTTGAGTCAAGCAAGATTGGTGTTCGGGCAAAGAAGGCAGCGAATCCGCTCTTGCGAAGATACTTTGAATTAGAATCCTTGAAGCTCGCATCTGCTGAGCAGGAGTGGTGCCCGCGATTTGGTGCCAATGTTGTCGTGTCTGAAGATGAAGGAGCCGTGCTATCGAGGGTTTGCCCTGGTCTTGGGATCCGGGTGGTGCCGAATGGAGTGGATACCAGCTATTTTACCCCACGGCGTGATCCCGGCGGGAACTCAATCCTGTTTTGCGGCAGCATGGACATGCATCCGAACCAGGAAGCCATGGAGTATTTTCTTCAGAAGATTTGGCCACGACTTAGTGCTCATTCGCCCGATGTCAATCTCTGTGTGGCTGGAAGAAATCCGCCTGAATGGCTTGTTCAACTTGGACGATCAGACGCTCGTATTCACATTACCGGATTCGTGGATGATGTTAGATCGTATTTTCAGAAGGCAGCGGTATGCATATGTCCGATCCTCAGCGGTGGAGGGACCCGGCTTAAAATCCTGGATAGTCTTGCGATGGGAGTGCCTGTGGTCGCAACATCTTTTGCTGCTTCCGGTCTTTCGCTGAGGCATAACGAACACTTGCTGCTAGCTGATTCTGAGGACGAATTTGCCAGGGCCATATTGGAATTGCTTGGTGACCAGGCATTGAGGGTACGTTTGTCGCGAGCCGGGGCCGATCGTGTTCATGAGGTCTATTCGTGGGCTGTTGTAGCCAAAGCTTTGATTGAGGCCTACGAATTTGCCTCTAGAAATCAAGCGATAGCCGGATAAGACTTCCGAAGGGGAGAATACATCTGATATGTGCGGCATTGTCGGCAGTGTTCATGCAGAGCTCGGACGGATCGATCAGCAATTGGTCCGTCGGATGTGCGCGCTGATCCGGCGGCGCGGTCCTGACGACGACGGTTTCTTCTTCGACGGGCAGGTCGGGTTAGGCATGCGCCGACTGGCGATCATCGACGTCAACAGCGGCCGCCAGCCGGTCTTTAACGAAGATCGCACGGTGGCGGTTGTCTTCAACGGAGAGATTTACAATTACAAAGAGCTTCGCGAGGGGCTCCTAAAGCGCGGGCATGTCCTGACCAGTCATTCGGATACGGAATGTATTGTCCATTTATATGAAGACTTCGGTGAAGATTATGTCACGCATTTGCGTGGCATGTTTGCGATTGCTCTTTGGGATCTGCGCCAAAAAAAGCTCTTGCTTGCCAGAGATCGCTTCGGGATCAAGCCGCTGTATTATTGGCAGGACGGGCGAGATCTCTATTTCGGGTCTGAGCTGAAGTGCCTGCTCGCAGTCGATCGCTACGAACGGCAGATGGATCCCCAGTCTGTCTCAGACTTCTTCACTTTTAAGTACGTGCCAGGGCCGCATACGATCTATCGGGGCATCGCAGAGTTGCCTCCAGGACATACCGCGGTATGGAGGAACGGGGAGCTGACGACGCGGCGATACTGGCAGCTCAAGTTTTCTACAGATCACAATAAATCGGTCGACTATTATCGTGAAGGTCTGCTGCATCATCTGGAAGAAGCGGTGCGTTTGCACCTGGTGAGCGAGGTGCCGCTCGGTTCATTTTTGAGCGGAGGCGTCGATTCCAGTGCCATCGTTGCGTTGATGGCCAAGATCTGTCCGGGAAATGTGAAGACGTTTACCGTGGGGTTTGGAGAGGGGCAGCCAGGAGCCGACGAGCGCCCCTATGCGAGAACGGTTGCTGATCTGTTTAAGACGGACCATTCAGAGTGCGTTTACGACAATCCCCAGACGCAAGTCGAGTCAATTCTTCCCTTGATGCTTGAGGCGTTTGATGAGCCGTTTGCGGACTCCTCGATGATTCCCAACTACCTCGTGTGTCAGGCGGCCAGGCAGTGGGTGACGGTAGCAATGTCCGGGATCGGAGGGGATGAGCTCTTTGCCGGGTATGAGCGATATCGCGGTGCCCTTGCAGCGAACTCCTACCAGCGATTGCCCGGCGTGCTCAGGCATAGTCTCCGAGCGCTGATTCATTCGCTCCCACAGTGGGATATGGCTGGGCTCTGGATTGATCGGATGAAGCGATTTGTGGATGGCGCGTCTCTGCCCTTGCCAGAGCGGTACCAGCAGTACCTCTCGGCGTTTACGGAGCCGGACAAGGCAGGTCTTTTCAGTCAAGATTTCTTGAGTGAGCTGAGAAAAGCCAACGTAACTACTGCAGAGCTTGCGATGCATAAGGTCGAACAATGCCGGGATCCGCTCGAATGGATTCTTCTCACGGACATGGAGACCTATTTGCCCGATGACGAGTTGCGTAAGGCGGACCGCTTGAGCATGTGGCATTCGTTGGAAGTGCGAGTGCCTTTTCTTGACCACAAGCTTGTCGAATTCGTCTCGACAATTCCCTCGGGACTGAAGTTGAAGGGGTGGGAGAAGAAGCATATTCTCATCAAGTCGTTAGAAGGTGTGCTGCCTCGTTCAATTCTCAATCGAAGGAAGCAAGGGTTCTCGATCCCACTGGATAAGTGGCTGCGCGGGCCCTTGCGTGACCTCCTTGGGGAGCATCTGTCGCCGTCGTCCCTTAAGGGAATAGGGCTGTTCAATGGTGTGACGGTTCGTCGCATGCTTGAAGAGCATGATCGAGGCGAGAGAAACTTTGAAACGCAGCTATGGGCCATATTAGTTTTCGTACTCTGGTTTAAGACCTACATGAATAGGAGTCCTTCAGCTACTAACGTGTGAAGGAGTTCTATGCACGATCTTCTGCGACTACGAATCCGACCTGAAAAGGCCTGAGGCCTATGCCGCCCTCTAAAAGCAGAATCCAGTTTTTGGATTCCCTCCGCGCAATAGCTATTGTCATGGTCATAGGGCAGCATGCGTTGGGCTACAGCCAGCTTTCCCCCGGGGTTCAATCGACGATCGTATACTGGTTTCAGGTCGCGGTCCCGATCTTCTTTCTAGTCGATGGATATCTTTTTGCTCATAGGCTCGAGCACACTGGAAAGTTAGATTATCGGGATTATATGCAGCAGAGTGCGAGACGTTTGGTTGTGCCGTGGCTACTTTTCAGCTTGCTGTATCTCATGGCAAGGCTGGCATATGAGTACTTCGGTCATCCCCCGGATCAAATTGTTCTGGGGCGAGATCTAATATATCTGCTGGGCGCTATCTGGGTGGGTGCTCCTGCGGTACAGCTGTATTTCCTGCTTTCCCTCTTTTTTGTTCGATCGCTTTCTTTCCTCACGAAATATGTCCAAGGTCTGTCGCCGATGGTCACTCTCGTTGCGGCGTTTGGCTTAAGTGTACTTTGGAGTCACACGAATGGCATGACGGTAGCTGGATTCCAGATCAAGGCCAACTGGGGTGGTGGACAGGATCCACTTTTGCACGCGGTCTGGGGGCTGCAATATTATCTTCTGGGTTGTGCGCTATACGCCTCCAATCCATGGCTATCCAGGCACGCAAAAGTCTTGGCAGTTACCGTCCTGGCCATCTTGGTAGTTCTCTACTACGGAGAATATAGTTCGCCATCCCTGACTCAGTACTCCTATTTGTGTGGTTTCTACTTGTTGCTTTTGGCAATTGGGGATCGCAGCAGGGCTCTGGGTGGGATTGGATGCTCTACGATGGGCATCTACCTGGTACACCAGCCGGTGGTGTTAAAAGGAATGTCCGTTGCCTCCGCTTTAGTTTTTGATAATACGGGCTTGTGGTGCTACCTGCTCGTGGTTATTGGGACTTTGGTGTGTTCCATCTGGATTACCCGATTGCTAATGAAGGTGCCACATGCTCACCGTCTGTTCGGCGAACCCCGAACCGTTGCAGCTGCGCTACCAGGTGGGCTGGAGCGGTTTTAGTGGGCATCAAATTAGCGCACGGACATCTGTCACCCGAACTGCCAGAAGATTTCTTTTCCCCCAATCTAAGAGGGTTTGAGGGCCTATAGATGCTCATCTGGCAGTGAATCCACTTGGCGTCGCTGGGGGCGTCGTATCCGATGGTGGAAGCGGCACGCCGCTGAAACCGACCCGCGTTGTGGTGACGGTGAGGTTATCAATGTACATTGAGCCTAGGCCATCCTGTCGGTAGAGCTTAGTGCGGTACCATCGGGCATCTGACGGCATTCGCCCACCAGGAGTGGTATCAACAAACTCCCGATTCGTGTGGCTGGCCGCAAGAAACGCCGTACTGCCGGGCGGCGTGATATAGAGTTGATAGGCGCCATCAGCTTGTCCTGGCGTATTCAGTTTGAAACGGGCCTCGTAGCCTACCCACTGGCCGTCCGGCTGCTCGTAGGATTGCACGTTCTGCCACATATTCTCGGTATCATAGGGGATGGCTGTGCCGGTCCCAGGCCCGTTGGGTCCCTTGTGATCCTTAATGCCTTGTGCGGAGAGGGTGAGTTGTCGGCCTCCGTAGAAATAGTGAAACACCCAGCCGTTCACTTGGCCGTTCGATAGGGACTTCATGTACTGATAGATGCCCTTTGTTGCCACCCCGCCGACGCCATTGCCTCCTGCCGTTTTGAAGCCTGGTGCCATGTAGGAGTACCAGGTAATCCAAACCTCGCGCTGGGTTTGATCGGTGTAGTCCCATTCTGCACTGCCGCCCCCTTGCGGTGGGTTGTCGTACTGCGAGCCGGTGTAGTTGTAACGAAGAGCCTGTGCTCCCCCAGCGACGGGCGAGGGGACCAGATTAAACGGCCCACCGGAATTTGGGAAGCAACAATAGCTTTGGCCAGGCCAACGTGCCGCGATGGAGGCCGCGCTGCCCTCAAAGTCCTCTGAGATCAATGTGGTGGCATACACAGGCGAAGTTCCAAGAACCCAAGACGCGGCAACTACTCCTAAGTAACGAAACATCTTAATTGAGGTCATCAGCTGTCCTCCTTTCAATTGCATGGGAGTAAGTTCTGTCTCGCATATAGTTCGCACGGCTATAACCCGCCATTCGTTTCCCGCATGTAGGTTAGGCGATGATAATGAGCTGCTAGAACGCAGCACCTTCCGCCTTTTCCATCATTCATTGGGCAGCCAGTCCATGTGGCATTGCCGGAGGGGGAGCATCGCCGAATCCGTTGCCTCCGTTGCAGCCAATTCTGGTATTCCCGACTGCAAGGTCGTCGGTGTAACGCAATCCAGAATTGTACTGTGTGTAATGCGTTATACGATCAAATTTCGAATCTGGTCCGTTGCCGTTTACGAGCGCTGGGCCTCTCGCCAAGATGTCGTAGTGGCCCATTGATAAGACTCCGTTCACGAACATCTCGATAATCCCGTCGTCTCGTCCAGGCGTGTTTAGTTTCACATGATATTCGACGCAATACCACGTGTTGTCCTGGAGTTGTACCGCTGCGTGGTTGGGGTAGTAGTTGCAGCTATCATAGGGGCCAAATCTTGTGCTTGGGCAGGGTCCATAGTGATTCTGGAGGCTAAAGCCTTGCGCGCGGTCGCCGTAGAAATTGATGAAGAACCCGGAGATGCGGTTTCCCGGACCTGTGCCCTTAATGTAATGGTATTTCCCTCCTGCTCCAGATGCCACTTTTTCAACAGGGGAGATAGGGAGCTCATTCGCATTGGCATACCTAAATGATGTGCCAGGCGGATTTGCTCCAGTGCGATACCAGTTCCTGATCCAAATATCATCGGTAGGCGGGAACCCTCTGTCGTAATATGTCCCGCCTTGAATTTCAGGATTGGTCGGGTGGTATTCGGACAGCAGGCTGTTTGATCCTGAAACGCTTTGCTTGTTGGAAATGTGGGCATTGCATCCTTGAGGGTAGCTGGCAGGAGGACCGCAGGCTGAGACGTCCCAGGTATCGTTAAGAACGCCGTCATCGAAGTTGTCTTCCCAGAAAATTGTGCCTCCGGCAGTTGACGGGAGCATCATGAAAGATATTGCCATTCCCATGATCGTTGGGAACCAGATGCAGTGCAGCATCTGGTTTGAGGCAGGCATCTGGTTGATTGCTCCGTTTCTCATCGTGCGCGCTCTCACTATCGGAAAATCAATCCTTGAGGAGTCGGTGGTGGCACAAGCGTCGGTTGCGCCGGGGTGGGAGCTTGGACTGGCGGTGTTTGAACTGGAGGCGTGGTCGGCTGAACCGGGGGCGGTGTTTGAGTTACTGGGGTGGGACTGCTGCTTTGTGGCGGGTTCCCCGAGCATCCAATGCGCTGGCCTCCAAACGCTAATTTGTCTATATATAAGTCGCCCTCTCCGTGCTGGACATAGAGGCGATTAAATGTAAGATTTTCGGTGAGGCTATGTCGTCCGCTTGCAACTGCATCTCGCATTTGGACATCATACCGAGCAATGCCCTGTACGCCATCAATCCAGGCTTCCACTACTCCATTCAGCACGCCAGGGCTGCTTATCTTGAGATGCGTTTCAATGCAAACCCATCTGTTTTGTGGGATTGTCGGGCCATAGATATTTAGTGTGTCCGTGCCTCCTTTGATGCCTTGCACTTGAACACTTAGGGAGGCCTTTCCAAAGAGCATGATCCACCAGAAGCTCGGATAGCAGCATTCTGAACCCTGTAACATTAGTTTTGTCCCTGCGGCTTCATCCACGACGAAGTTGTCAAGGTAGAGATAGTAGCGTGACCAGAGATTGTCCGTGGCTGTTCCGAAGTAGCGATCCGTGAAGGTGCCTCCTTGGATGCCTTTGCCCAAAAAATGTTCCTTCAGCGAGTAGGATCCGCTATACACAGGATTACTGGAGTACGACATTCCTCCGACCAGGGGGTACCCTGTATTCCCAGGCTCCAACTCATCATCCCAATACACAGTCGCATTGGACCACGATGGTGCTAGCACAAGGCAGCTTAGGGCTAAGAGGGCGACTCTCACGGCAATTGTAAATCGGGTACTACGAACACTTTCCATGCTCATGTGGCATTCCTTTACTTGTTAAACTTGTCCGAGCACTCCAGAGACATGGAAAGTTCTACCACACCTAACCTGGCTCTCAGAACGGTTATTAATAGACACTCTTACTTGTTTCGTTTGAAGAAGGGCTTTCGTTTCCTGCCTGGTCATAGGCTGTGATCACGAAAAAGTACGTGAATCCTTTCGCCAGACCGCTTGATACGTATTGGGTTGATCCTGCCGGTATCGTGGCAATGGGTGCGCCATATCCTCCTGAAGAGGTTGCACGATACACCTTATACCCTGCGAGATCGGATTCGCTATTGGGATTCCAGGACAGTGTAACCGTTCCGGTCGTCGGTTGTGTAGCTGCCGCTATGGTCAGTGTCACCGGTACCGTTCGCGGGGTATTTGTAGCCCCGGATGCAGATACGGTAATGATGCCGCTATAGCTTCCCACAGCGAGCCCCGCGATATTGACGCCCGCCACGACTGAGTTCCCCGATTGGGTTGCAGTCAGCCAGTTAGCGTTATCTGTGACGGTCCAGGTCAGGGTTCCCGTACCGGTATTGGTAATGGCGATGTTCTGTGTCGAGGGGTTGTTCCCGCCGGCGGTGGCATTAAACGCAAGATTTGTGGGGCTCATGCCGATGGTTGGTTGAGCCGGCGCAGCGGTTACCGTGAAGGTGACTGGAACGGTGGCCGCTGCGGCCCCGGTCGCGTAGAGCGTGACCGCGCCGGTATAGGTGCCTGCAGCTAGACCTCCGGTGATCGGGCTAATCGTCACCGTGCCATTTCCCGTACCGGTGGTTGGGGAATGCGATAGCCACGTCGCACTATTGCTGACCGTCCAGATGAGGGTTCCCCCACCAGTGTTTCTCACAGCCAGTGACTGTGGCGTCGGGTTTCCACCTCCCTGCTGCGCAGTAAAGGTCAAGCTTGCGGGAGTGACCCCTATTGCCGGAGGAACAGCGGCTGCTGTGATGGTGAGCGAGACGGTTACGGTCTGCGGTGTGTTTGTCGCTCCCGAAGCGGCAATCGTAATGGGAGTGCTGATAGTGCCAACGGATAAACCAGTCGTATTGACCGCGACTGATATCGTTCCGGATCCGGTTCCTGAGGCAGGGCTTAGGCTGAGCCAGCTCGCATTTTCAGTTGCCGTCCAGTTTAACGTTCCACTCCCGGAGTTGGAAACGGAGATCGTCTTGTTGGCCGGATTGCTTCCTCCCTGGACAGCCGAGAACGACAAGGTTGTCGCGCTTAAGCCGATGGTGGGAGTGGGAGCCGCGGTGACGTCAAAGCTCACCGTGACCATCTGTGGGGAATTGCCCGCACCGACTCCGACGATGGTGATCAGGCCACTATGAGTTCCAACCGATAGACCGGCGGGATTCACCCGTACACTGACCGAGCCGAGATTGGTCCCCGAGGCCGAGGAGCTGTTATTCAATGTCAGCCAGGCGCTATTGGATGATGCGGTCCACGTCAGCGTGCCCGGTCCCGTATTGGTCACGGTGAGAGACTGAGCTGCCGGACTGGATCCGTTCTGAACGGCGGAAAATGATAAGACGCTTGGATTGCGAGTGAGTGTGGGGCTAACCACTGTCGGGTCAGGGTCTTCCTCTTGGTAGGCCACGATTTGCGCCGCCCCTGGTAGCTCAGACAGAAGTCGCTGCATTCGGCCGGGAAGGCTTGGTCCACGGGCTCCGGACGGAGCTGCCGCGGCGACTCTGGTCGATGGCTGTGCGTTTCCCATCAGTGCGGAGGGGGATGCTGCCGCAGCGGCTAGCGGCGCAGGCTGCATGGGTGCGAGCGGCCCAGCAATCGGGGCCGCGAAGCTGACTGGAGAAGACGGCCTATCTGCTACTACCTCCTTGGTCGAGGTTGTTCCCGGCTCCGGGGACGCCGTCTTTGCAGGGAGTGCGTTGATGGCTGGTGCCACTGACGCTTGATTCAGGGTTGCCGCGCTAATCGCCCCGGCCTGGCTGCTGCCCGAGGGGGTCGGCCGGCGGACCAGGCGATGCGACTTTCGTGATCCTGCCGATGAAGATTTTGCGGTAGGGGACAGCGCCTTCGTCGACGCCCCCTGCGTTTGCAATGGGGCGCTCTCTTGGGTCATAGCGGCGGCATGGGAGATCGTCGGTATCTCATAGGCCATTGATATCGAGATGCCCAAGCTGATGCCGAGTAGTACCCGTTTCAATATCTTGGCGCTCAAAGATTCCATTGAAGAGTGCATGGTAAGGGGCCTCCGTGTTGCTCGACCGCCCTGCAAGTCAGCCATCTACCTCACGGTGGATGAATGGTAACCGTGTGGAGCTAGAGCAAGATAGATGCCTTGTATAGGTGCTTCGAGAATTGTATAGGCATTAGTGGAGGTGGCGCCTTTTCAAACAGTTAGCAATCAGCGTTGAGGAGGGCGCTGAGCTGTGTGTTGTACCTATGGGGGCGAAAGCGTAGGGGGGAGAGAACATGCTGGAGCTTTTCAGGGGGGAGGATCTTTGCTCTCCAGATGACGCTGGGGCTCCTCAATAGCTAGTGTCAGTTCGATGACTTCTTTGCCTGGTTATTCCTGAGCCAGGGAGTCGATGATTCTGTGATGGTGTGCGGGCTTCCTTCCCTCCTGGGTTGTCCCCCGCTATCTCTAGTGTCCTGTCTCCGAAGTTCGCTGACAAAATCGGGCCACGCTGGCCAGGATTTCGTCGGCGGTCTTCGTCCATGTGAAGGGTTTGGGGGGGGTGTATTGGTGACCGTGATGTAGTGCCGGATGGCGGCCTTGAGGGCT